>DASWIV010000300.1:0-13272 GCA_036397475.1 bacterium | reverse complement strand
ATCAACTTTTGGGGGCCAGGTCAAAGGTATTCAGCACCGGCAAACCCTCTAAACGTAAGGTAATCCTGAAAGCCATAGTATCCAACGCCACCATGACCTCCGGTAACCTCCATCATACCTACAAAAAACCCTTCGATATGGTGGTCGAAGGGTCCAAAACTGCAAGCTGGTGGGGTTAACTGGAATCGAACCAGTGACCTCGTCCTTATCAGGGACGCGCTCTAACCAACTGAGCTATAACCCCAAACGGGCACAAGAATTTAACACACCGGGATTATACTGTCAACGAGGGGAAAACTTCAAAATATTTCATTATTCAGGCATTCTTCGGGTAAAAATCATATAGGTATTTCAGCGCCTTCGACGTCCGCGTTCCATGCCATCCGCACATGCATCCATCGATCTCCTTAATCTCCACACTTTCGCCGATTTCAGCCTTCAAGTTTGCCATGGTGGCATTGTCAAACTCGTATGGTTCCGTCGAACAATAAACTACCTCAGCGCCTGATTCGATGATATCTTCAATCCGAACTATTGGATACCTTTCCCTGTTCGAATATGCATTTACAAACGGCCCTTCAGACAGCAAATTGCTGATATACGTCTCCCCCGCCGCGACCATTATCGGCTTCCACCAGATCAGATAAGCATATTTCAAAGGTTGATTCTTGTCTTTAAGATTATTCAGAGTATGCCTGGCTTCGATAAATTCAGTGCGCCATTTTTCATGCATAGCCTGTGCCTTCAGCAGAACCGCGATATCCTTCAACATCGAGTCGACATCATTCACATCCTTTGGCTCCGATACATGGACTGGTGCGAAGTCCCTGATCGCGTCGATATCCTGACGCCTGTTCTCTTCCCTGTTCGCGAAGACAAGGTCTGGCGCTAATTTTTTAATGAGGCTAATTTTCGGATTTTTTGTCCCCCCGACAATCCCTCCACTCTTTTTCATCTCATCATGAAATTCAGGTGGCTGCTCGCAGAAAGATGTACACCCGACAATCTTCTCCCGGCATCCAAAATCGACAAGCGACTCGGTAATCGACGGCACCAGCGACACTATACGTTCAATTGGTTTTTCAGGGATAATTTCCCTTCCGGTTATATCGATCACGCTTTTCATAGTAATACAGTCTACCAGATGCGCACTATAATAGCGCCGACAAACCGGGTTCTGATTTGAGTGAGAGCGCGGAGCTCCAGCTGCGCATTCTTTTTGAATTGAGGCGCAGGATTCCTATCACTCATTTTATTTATTAGAGCGTGATAGGAATCCCGCGCTCCGACGTTTAGATTATTCCCGGTAAATGCATTACCGGGTTACATATTCCTGCTATAATCGCGATTCGTGGATGATCCCACCGAGAAAAAACTCCCGAAAGGAATTCCGCCGAATCACCCATCCATAGGGCGGGACATCCGCGAACCTGTCTCCGGACCATCGTGGCCCGCACCGCCTGACCATGGCGGCGGACGAATGATCAGCCCGAAGCTGGAATTCGTCTGGGGGATGGTACTTGCAATCTGGATAATTTTTTCACGCTACTCCTTCCTCTCGGAATATTTCCGCGATCCCGACTCAGCGAAGATCGCTTTTGGTGTCGGACAATTACTTCAGGGAATCGGATTCGAGGATGGCTCCTTTTTCGCTGTCGCTAAAATCCCGGGAGCTTATCTTCTGTTTGAACTTTTCGCAGAACTTGGATCTGTCTCGATGGCAGGATTACAGGAATTCCTGACCATGATATGCGCGACATTCATGATTGGTATCCTGATCTTAAATTACTCACTCGCGTATATGATCTGGGGCAAGCGTGTCGCGCTACTAAGCACAACACTACTTTCCCTAGCACCTATGATGTGGCTCTCGGGGACGTACATCACGTCGTTTGTACCGGCGTTTTTCTTTTTCATGTCCGGGGTATGGGCGATGGTGATGAGTTACCGCATCAGTGGCGGACGTTGGTGGGTTCTCTTATCTTCCCTGCTTTATGCATTTTCGATGTTCATAAGTTCAGACATGATCTTTGGCGTTCTTGTTCCGATCTGCTACGCGTTCTTTGTCGACCGTAGAGGACTTCGCCGGGCGTTCATCATCTACGGCATCACCGGATTTTTTTATTTAATTTTATGGTACATATTCCTCGGGCGTATCGGGCATCCGCTGGTTGAATCGTTCACGCCTGCCCACGCGCACCTTCCGAATTATGTAAAGTCGCTTGTCGCGAATTTCGTCGGGATCTCGCCATTCCTTTTCATCTTCGCGTTTACCGGATTTTTATATCGGTTTGTAACTGACAGGCGTCCGCTGCCGTTTATCTTTTTCTGGATAGTCCTCATCAATTCGTACTATACCGGGCATTTGTATTCGCCACGGTATTTCATTTTATATTATCCACCGGTGGCGTGGCTAGCCGCGTTCAGCCTTATCGCGCTTTATAAGTTTCTCGTAAAGCTGGTGAAGTACAACCGCCCGATGCGAATCGCGTTCATGATTCTGTTTGTTCTAGGCGCGCTGTCGATGATCACGACAAGTTTTGTGAAGGTAGACGGACAAACGAAGTTTGTTTACGGCGATTATGACCTCCTCGTAAAACGTGATGGATATACACCATCCGGGTCGATGTGGTATTACATGCAAAAATACAGGCCTGGCGAAGAGCAGTTATTTTCGTGGATTGAGAATAATGTAAGAGAAATACCAGAATATTTCGAAGTAGATAATTTCCTGCATGTTGAGGACAGGATACTTTATGGATCAGATTGTCAGGCTTTCCTGAATTATCATTTGCTGCAAATTGGGTGGAAGTTGAATCATCGGAGCCAGAATTTATTCTCGCAACAAAATCCAAAGTATGGAACTACTACCGCAATTAGAACTTCCTACATCCCCGATCCGGTAGTCGAGTACACGAACCGTCGCGGAACATTCCAATTAAATGCTGAGGAAAATCACGATTTCCCTGCACTGACATCACCTTCCGACACTGATAACATTTTTCTTAGTCCGGATACAATCGGACGTCTCCTTGCAAGCGAAGCAAATGGAGATTTTGATGGATTCAAAAATCCCGCTACGGGTTGGAAATTTGTAAGACTCGGCGAGGAAAATTACATTTTCCAAAAGGTCCTTCCTTACGAATCCGATTCAATATTTGAAATGGAACGATGGTCGCTGACAAGGGATGGAGATTCGAGCACCGGTTGGTGGCCTCCGACTCCACGTCATTATATGACAGCACGAGATTTGTATGAGTCAACCAATTTCTATTTCGGTCGAACTCCACGACTTCCATCGAGACCTATAGAGAATGACGACGGTTCAGCAACTTATCCTGTCACAACTTTTTACAATGAAGGTACATTTGCTGCAATGACAGATGGTGTGTATGAGGAAATAAATGATGAGACCTCAGTCATAAAAATGATGACGGAACTGAATATGACAATCGAGCCAGATCCGAACATCGATAATTATTACCTGTTCATTAAATATGGAGGGCAGGTTTCTTCCGGAGAAAAGGCTGTTAATGAGCCACTCACGACCTTCACCATTCAACGGAATGGTGACACACTTCTTGATAATGAAATACTGGAAATTACGGATTCAACCTGGGAAAATTCTGATTCAGCAATTCCGAAATCCTGGCAGGGGCTTTATTTCAAGATGGATGCGGAAGAACCTGTTAAATTGACTATAAAATGCAACAATCAGATTGATCTCTATTCGGTGTACTGGTTCCAGACTTATAACTTCCGCCCCTACGATTATTTTGACTGATCAACCATGCGCTTACGCTTATGGTTCTGACCACTACTCCGGTACTTCAACACCCATCTCCTCCAAATAATTCTTCACACTCTCGCACTGCCAGATACGTGCTGCCATCGGTGCAGCTTTCTCATCGCCATGTCCGCCATTTTCGGCAAATACAATCAGCACCATCACCGGATCCTCGTACGGCGCGTAGCTGACAAACCACGAATGCGGATCCTCCCTCGGTGGATCGTCGGCAGTACCCGTTTTCCCCGCGATATGCAGCCAGTCCATATTATTCGACTTTCCGGTTCCCCACCTGACACATTCCCTCATTCCCAGCCCGATCATGGAAATATCGTCATTGCTTACATCAATGTGCCGCAATACTTCCTGCGCCGGATTCAACAACCTGTTGAAATGCGGCGTGACAAGATACCCTCCATTCGCGACCACCGATGTCATCACGGCTTCCTGCACTATTGTTAGCTGCACGAATCCCTGCCCTATCCCCATGTTCATCGTATCGCCGGTGAACCATCGTTCCTGATCCCCGAACCTGCCGCGCTTCCACTCATCGGATGGGATCAGCCCGCCCCTCTCACCCGGAATATCTATGCCGGTATGATCGCCGAGTCCGCACGCATGCGCCATTTCCGCTATTTTTTCATACCCGAGGTCCTGCGCCATTTCCCAGAATGCAACATCGCAGCTTTCCGCGATAGCGTCGATAAAATCAACACGCCCATGCCCTCCACGATTCCAGCACCTGAACGTACGGTTCCCCACTTCGATTTTTCCCTCGCATAGCCACGTTGTGTTCCTGGTTACAATTCCTTCATGCAATGCCGCAAGCGCGGTTATGATCTTGAAGGTTGAACCGGGAACATACGCGTTTTGCACCGGACGGTTCAACAGCGGATGATGCTCGTCCTCGAGTATTGACCGCCATCCTTCCCTGTCGACTCCTCCTCGGGCGAATAAATTCGGATCGAATCCGGGTTCGGATACGCATGCGAGAATTGCTCCGCTACGGGGGTCCATCGCCAGGATACCACCGACCGTGTCGCTGAGAATCTGATCCAGCTCGCGCTGCATATCACTGTCAATGGTAGTTCTAAGCGCCGCACCACCGTCGGGAGGGATTATGGACGGACGCATCACGACATTTCCATTGACAAGGGCAACCTCACCCGGGCGCTTGAAAATATTCCATTCCCCATATTGTCCGCTCGCGGGATTCCGCGGGAACACCATCGCCGAATCCGGATTAATGGACCCGGTCCCCTGCTTCGAAATATCAGTTCCCTCTAAAACGCCATCCCTGAAAGTTACGACATATCCTCCCGAAAATTCCTGCGCGTCGTTTACTTTTAAAATTGCGACCTCGTCACCTTTGACCACAATCACTCCCCCATCCGGCACAACCGCCGGAACACTGTCGGCTTCTCCAAGGATCCGCCCACGCGCGTCGACAGAAACCAGCTTTACGCCGCTATATCCTCGAAGCATATTATCGTACTGGCGCTCCAGTCCGGCTTTGCCGACAATATCGCCCATCCGGTATCCGAGCGGTTGCCACACATCGAGCTCATTCTCGGAAATTTCGCCCATGTAGCCGATAATCTGGGCCGCCGATTCACCCGCCGGATATGATCGCCTGTACGCCTGTTCCACATATGCCCGCGGGAACTCTACAGCGCGTTCCATAATTTCCGTTACTTCCACCTGGTTCAGATCGCGCTTGATAAGTATGCTGCGGGCACCGAAATCGCCGCGGGCGGCGGCGTATAATTCACTTTCCATGCTCCTTGTAAGCGCAAAATTCCTGCGATTTTCCGTGATCCGTTCTATTTCATCAGTCGAAAGTTCCAGGAATCGTCCCAGTGCGGAAATCGATTCGACATCCGATTCCGGATCGTCCGATGTGATGAAGTAACAGTCGAAAACCCTGTGATTTACAGCAAGTTTATTGCCATTCCTGTCCAGAATATCTCCTCTTGGAGGGGACAGAGTAATTGTCGCGATCCGATTCTCCGCTGCCTGAGCCTTGTAATACGCAAAATCCGTAACGCTGATCAGAAACATTGCCGCGACCAGAATAATAAAACATATCATGAGAATTGGAAGGGTCAGTAATTCCCGCTCGATCAGAAGCGGCTCCGCCCGTGGAAGGTGGCGGTAAAATTCCTGGTCAATTCTGTCGTCGTAATGTTTCATGCGAAATTATCCCGGCGTCTTGTCCACCGACGCGTACCGGGAACGTTTAATTCCTTCCGATGGCTTCGGAAGCACCCACTGCGTCAGGAGGTGTACAAACGGGTACCCGATAATTATCGACAGTAAAAACGGGGAAATCAATCCCGGCTGAGCTACCGCCACACCAAGGAGTCTGACAGCTTTTGATAGCAGAACAATAAACAACCACAGGACTTCAGCCCCGACAATCGCGGACAGCCATCCGGCGATTATTCCCTCAAAGAAAAAAGTCTTACGGATGATGACGAGGAGAGCGCCGATTCCACCATAGGATATTGTATAGACCATCGTGCCCCCGCCGGAGATGCCGTCGAGTGTAAGTCCGAACAGGAGTCCGGCGAATCCCGCTATTTCAGGAGGAAACGCGAACGCCGCCGCCGCAATGATGAGCCACGCGTAGTCAAAGTGTGTGTCCATCGACTGATTCAGCATGTCGCCGTAGACGACAACCAGAAGCCCGACAAGCACATATACGATCCACCGGATTTTCATGTGGGGGATATGATAGCACTAATTCATGATCGAATAATTATCGGATCATTAGGCCATGCGTGCGCATGGTCCATGATTCAATGGCAGATTGGAGTTATTACTTCCCGTCCGACAATGCCGCCTGCGCCGCGGCGAGACGTGCACCAGGAACCCGGTACGTCGAACAACTGACATAATCCAGGCCTATCCTGTGGCAGAACGCCACACTTTCAGGCTCGCCGCCATGCTCTCCGCAGATGCCAAGTTTGATCTTCGGACGCGTCTTCCTCGAATTCTCAATCGCAAACTTCATCAATCCGCCGACACCCTTCTGATCCAGAACCTCAAATGGATCGACCGGGATTATTCCCTTAGCCACATATTCCTTCAGCATATTGGCGGTATCGTCGCGCGACAATCCCCATACGGTCTGTGTCAGGTCGTTTGTCCCGAAACTGAAGAACTCCGCCGTTTCGGCTATCTCATTGGCTGTAAGCGCGGCACGAGGGATCTCGATCATTGTCCCGAACAGGTAAGGAACCTGTATATCCTTCTCTTTCATTACTTTCTCGGCAGTGGTGCGCACTACAGGCTCGAGGAACCTCAACTCGGCGATCTCCATTGTAAGGGGTATCATAATTTCAGGATGAGGCTTTTTGCCTTTCTTTTTCAAATCACATGCAGCCTCGAAAATCGCGCGTACCTGTATTTCATTAATGATCGGGAACAAAATTCCGAGCCTGCATCCCCTGAGCCCGAGCATAGGATTGGCTTCATGGATCTCGTGCCGAAGTGTGAGCATGTCATTATATTGCACCCGCTCTTTTTTCGACTTCGCATTCTTCCTGAGTTCCTTCACTTCATCCTCAGTAGGCAGGAATTCATGGAACGGAGGATCGATCAATCTGATTGTTGTCGGAAGGCCGTCCATCGCGCTCAGGACACCCTTGAAATCCTTCCGCTGTGCAACCAGTAAATCATCCAGGAGATCGCTTTTTCGTTTAAGCTGCTCTTTTGTGGGATTCTCGGACATCAGGATCAATATCAGTTCAGCGACCATCATTTTCCGCTCGCCGCCGAACTGGTGCTCTGTCCTGCATAAACCGATTCCTCGCGCACCAAGTTTCCTCGCAAGCGACGCTTCCTCTTCCTTATCAGCGTTCGCCCGTACGCCGAGCCTCTTGAATTTGTCCGCCCAGTCCATGACTCGCTCGAAATATTTCCCGGGTTCCGGACTTCTGACAAGCTCGAGTTCACCATCTATTACAAGCCCTTCAGACCCGTCGATGGTGATCATATCCTCTTCCCTGAATTTCTTTCCACCGATCTCGAGTACCTTTTTCTTCTCGTTAACTTTCGCGTCTGAGCACCCCGCGACACAGGGCCTTCCCATTTGCCGAGCTACTACAGCGGCGTGCGACGTCATTCCGCCCTGTGACGTCAGAATTCCTGCCGAAGCGTTCATGCCGGGAAAATCATCGGGATTAGTTTCGTTCCTGACAAGGATCAGGCGTGGCAGGTCATGTTTTTTGCTCTTCTCAGCCTGCGCAATCAGTTCCATTACCTTTTGCGTTGAGAAAATTACCTGCCCCGACGCGGCTCCCGGCGATGCGTTTAATCCCTTGCCGAGAACCTTGCTTTTATAATTCTGGCCAGGCTTTATATTTGGAAGGAGGCACTGAACCAGCAGATTCGGATCGACCTGCCGTACAGCGTCTATTGGCGTGATCAGTTTTTCATCCACCATATCGGACGCTACCCGCACTGCAGCCGGCCCTGTCCTTTTGCCGTTCCGGGTCTGCAGGATGAACAGGCGTCCCGACTCGAACGTGAATTCCATGTCCTGCATGTCGCCGTAATGTTTTTCGAGTTTTTTCGCAAGCGACGCAAGCTGTTCATACAGCTCGGGCTTCTGCGATTTGAGGTCTTTGAGGCGAAGCGGCGTCCTCGTTCCCGCGACCACTTCCTCACCCTGTGCCTTGAACAGAAGCTCGCCGTAGAGCTCCTTCTCACCGCTCGACGGATTCCTGGTAAACATGACGCCCGATCCGGAATTCTCGTCGATATTTCCGAACGCCATCGCCTGGCAGTTTACAGCTGTTCCAAGATAGTGCGAAATTCGGTTTACATTCCTGTAAGCAACCGCGCGTTCGGTGTTCCAGCTCTTGAATACAGCCTCGATACCAAGCATAAGCTGCTCGAACGGGTCGGACGGTATCTGCACATTCGCGGCTTTCAGCGCTTTTTCGTATTCGTCACCGAGTTCCCTGAGCGCCCTGGCAGGAAGTTCGGGATCCTGGGTCACCTTGTATTTTTTCTTTTTCCTGTCGAGCGAGTGATCGAAACTATCCTTGTCGACACCCAGCACGACCTCGCCGTACATCTGGAGCAGGCGCCTGTAGCAGTCCCTAGCGAATTTTTCATTGCCCGTTTTATTAATTAACCCATCGAGAATTTTTTTGTTCAGGCCGACATTCAATACCGTGTCCATCATTCCCGGCATGGAAAATTTCGCCCCGGACCGTACCGAAAGAAGAAGAGGATTACTCTCGTCGCCGAAAGTCTTGCCCATATTCTGAGACAGAAAATCCAGCCCTTCCTTTACCTGCTTTTCCAGCCCGGGAGGCATTTTCCGGTTCTTCATGTAATAGACGCATCCCTCTGTGGAGGCGACAAAGAACGGCGGGATAGGGAGTCCCATGTTCCACATCTCGGATAAATTCGCCCCTTTGCCTCCGAGGAGGTCCTTCATATTTCTATTGCCTTCGCTGGGAAGGTAGACCCATTTGTCTCTGGCAGCCACTTCTATTTTCTCCTGTCGCTTTCTAATCAATAAATAACGTGGCAACCGCCTCATGGCAGCCAAGAATCTTCAGTCAATTGATTGTAAAGAATATCCGAAAACCGTGGTAACCACGTCACATTTCCGTGTCTTCCGCCCCTTGCTCATCCGATGTCTCTGTCTCTTCCGATCCAGCCCCGCCCATGTCGCCATGTGGAGCCTGCATTTCTCCGTGTGGAGCAGTCATGCCATCCGATTCCATCGCCGCTGCCGTCTCATTGAATAACTCTTCCATTTCCGGATCGATAAATTCATAGTCATTCCGCATGGCTTTCGTTCTTATAAACGATACGTATGCCTGCTCAGCACCCATATCTTCCGGCGTCATCTGCATTATGGCAACAACCTGCTCAAGTAAGAGAGGCTCTATCTGGTCCATTTCCCAGGAATATCGAAGTCGCTTCATCGAGAGCCCCATGTCTTCCATGGTCTGCATCGCGGCTTCATCTTCACGAAGGTTCACTTCCTGCTGATTTATTAAATCCTCATCGATTGTAATGCCTTTTTCATCCGCGAGACTCCGCACCGTTAATTCGGAACATGCGCGGTTCATCGCGTCAATTCTCGCCATCTGGACAGCTACATCCTCGTCCATTTCCATCCCTTCACTGGCATACCTGGCTCTGTTCGATTCAACGGTTTCATCAAACCAGTCCTGTCCTACAGTGTAATCGCCCAGTTTGAACAGGGTATCGCCATCGGACAGTACATGCTGGAGTCCGCCATGAGCCGGCATTGCCATCTGATCGTCCTGCGAATGGTCATGGCCATCGTGGGGATCTGCGGCAGGTCCGCTGGCAGGACCGGATCTTTTCGATTGGAAAAATAACACTCCGATTACAATAATCAGAACAATTATTATTACATCTCTTACACTTTTCCTGGGATCCATTATCTCATCATTCCTTTATTTAAGTGCTAATTCTTACGCTCTTAATGGCCTTCAGACCCCTCCGGCGCTTCTTCCATCTCCGCTTCTCTATGCTCATCTTCAGCGGCTGGAATTTCCGGAACTTCTATTGATTCCAACTCGTTCACACCGTTAATCTCATTCAGGTAAACCTCGAAGCCGATGTCCGTTTTCCATTGTTCAAGTAATGACTCGAAATCAAAGCCCTGCCATTCACGTACAAACGCGGTGATGATAAGGTCGTGGGCCTGTTCCATGGTTACCTGGTCCGACGGAATTCCAAGCTGCATTCCCATCTGGTCCTTGATCCATGTCTCATTTTCATATTTATCTGCAATTTGCTCTTCCGTCGGCATCCCAACCTCTTCGATGTACTGGATCTTCATCAATTCTTCGTAGAACGAATTGATCTTGAATTGATTCTGAAAATGCCTGATGCGTAACCGCATCGGTACGATATCGGGATACGACTGCTCCAGGTATTCGTCATACGAAGTTCCGTTTGCTGCCAGTTCCCCGTCCATTTTCGCCCTGAGTTCATCATCAGTAAAGGTGATCCCTGACAATTCCGCTTTTTTCGCGATAAAATTTTCGGTCAGCAGCTTATTATGCACAAGCTGGTACGTATCCAGGTTGCTCATGATGTCAGCTGCCGTGATATTGGTGTCGCCGACTGTAGCCACCACAAGATCGCTTAATCCTCCGGCCAGGTTCTGTCGCGACTCAGGCGAATCCGCCGTAGTTTCAGTACACTGTGTCAGGGTGCTGAGGACCAGAACTACAACGATTCCAAGTAATCCCCTCAGCAGACTTTTCATTGCATTATTCATTAAATTCATCCTTTACGAGTTTTAACGTGTGTGAAACTTCTAACAATGTTACAAGCCCTGTATCATACATCAATCAACCGGTAAAGGTAACCCTGGGAAATTATTTATGTCCGGGCTCCTGTATCGATTGGTTTAGCTATTGACTGGCAGATTTTTTCAAGCTCCCCGATTATGTAATTAACCTGTTTAAGTACATTCGACGGATCGCCGGTGGTCGGGATTACAAATCCGCGCGGATGAGGCTTTAACCTGGATTTCGCCACCAGGTCGCCTATTCGTTTCCATTTTCGGTCGGAATGCATGGCGTACTGGAAATATACCTCGATATGCTTCTTGATCCTGTCAAAGGTGATCGACGACACCCCGCACGACATCGCACGCAGCCGCAGGATCATTACGTCCAGCAGATTATCGGTCTCGTCCGGAAGGGTTCCGAACCGGTCCCGAATTTCGATTCTGAGCGATTCGATTTCCTCAATTGTGGACGCTTCAGATAATCTCCTGTACAGCGCATATCTTTCAGACTGGTCAAGGAGGTAATCGGTTGGAATTCTCGCGTCGATCGGGATCTTCAGGGTGCAGTCCGCCTGGCCCTTTGTTCCGATATTGTCATAATCGATATCGCCGTCACGTACCTGGTCGATGGTCTCGGACAACACCTTGGCGTACAGATCGAATCCGAGCTGATTGACAAAACCATGCTGTTCCGGACCGAGAATATTTCCAGCTCCCCTGAGCTCCAGGTCACGCTTGGCGATTTCATATCCCGCGCCGAGATGGCTGAAACTTGCAAGCGCTTCGAGCCGTTTAGCCGCCAGACCGGAGATGGATTTTGTCGGCGGGAACAGGAAGTACGCGTATGCCTGTTCATCGCTGCGTCCGACCCGCCCCCTGATCTGGTGTAACTGGGCAAGCCCGAAGTTTTGAGCTTCCTCGACTATCAGGGTATTTACACTGGATATGTCCAGTCCATTTTCGATTATTGTCGTGCAGACCAGGACATCGTGCTCGCCTGCCATGAATTCCATCATGACCTTCTCGAGTTGTGTCTCTTCCATCTGCCCGTGCGCGACAGCGATCTTCGCGTCAGGCGCGACTTCCTGCAGCCGTTTCGCCGCGCCGTGAATTGTTTCAACACGATTATGCAGGTAATAAACCTGGCCTTTTCGTGCCAGTTCAGTCTGAATCGCAGTTTTTACAAGGTGGGGATTCCATCTCTTAACATAAGTTCTAATTGGAAGGCGATCAGGCGGAGGAGTATCGATAATGCTGATATCCCTCAATCCAATCAGCGACATATATAATGTTCTCGGGATCGGAGTGGCGGTCAGGGTCAGGACATCGATATTCTCTTTCAGGAACTTAATTTTTTCCTTGTGGCGTACTCCAAACTTCTGCTCCTCATCAACCACCAGCAATCCAAGATTATTGAACAGAACATCTTTCGACAGAATCCGGTGCGTACCTATCAGGATATCCAGTTTTCCCTGTTTAAGATCAGCAAGGGTTTCTTTCTGTTCCTTGCGGCTGCGGAATCTTGATAATAATCCGACAGAAACCGGCAGGCTTTTCAGTCGATTTTTAAATGTGAGAAAATGCTGCTGGGCGAGAATTGTTGTCGGGACCAGTACCGCGACCTGTTTTCCGTCCAGAACAGCCTTCAACGCGGCACGCACGGCAAGTTCGGTTTTGCCGTATCCGACTTCCGCGCATATCAACCGGTCCATCGGCTTATGCGATTCCATGTCCGACTTCAAATCGTCCAGCGACCTCAACTGCCCCGGGGTTTCCTGGTACTCAAATTTATCCTCGACTTCCTTCTGCCAGACCGTATCGGCGGAAAATTGATAACCCGCGATTTCCATCCTGGTCCTGTACAGCTTGAGCAGATCTTCGGCGATCCTGACCAAGTTCTTTTTAACTTTCCTCTTGAGCCTGTCCCAGTCGCTGCTGCCAAGCCGGTTGATCGATGGCGCTGCTCCTTCGGCTGAAGTATATCGATAGAGTTGATCGATCTGCTCCACCGGAACGTACAGTTTGTCGTTCTGCGCGTACTCGAGAAGGATATAATCCCGCAGGCTTCCCTCCTGGCCTATCTGCTGGACAATTCCCTGGAATACGCCGATCCCGAAATGTACGTGGACCATGTAATCCCCGACACGTACTTCACGAAGTTCATCCCGTGTAAATGCCTTGGCTT
>DASWIV010000299.1:0-3651 GCA_036397475.1 bacterium | reverse complement strand
GTGGTTGCCCCTGATGGTCAGGGTGGATACTTCCCGGATTTTGGAAGTGCATTCGTTAGGATCGGCAGCGTAGCCGACAATATCGCCAAGGCAGACTATCCGGTCGCACTTGAGCGAGTCGATTTTTGAAAGAACTGAGGTCAACGCGGAAATGTTCGAATGAATATCTGAGATAATAGCGGTCTTCACTATAATTAAGCTCCGGTCGAATTATATCATCGGGAATTAAAAATTGATTTTTTCTACCCGGCGTAGTTCTGTACGGATGGCGCGTACTGTGGAATTGTGATCGGAACGAATCCGATTTCCCAGTCCATTACTTTCCATCCATCCTCCGTGGGTAAGACCTGGAAATATATTTTTAAGCCATCGCTGAATATTGGCTCGATTGCCGGCGGATTGCGACGTGAGTTGCCCGCTGTCCGGGCCTGAAGGTTGACCTCGACAAGAATCGCGGATCCCGACGCACCAACCTGCTGCACCGAGTGATTGAATATTACCTGCGGATACTGTGATCGAATGGAATCATAGAAATTTATCAATTCGTAGCTGCGGGTATCATCCATCAGGGAACTTACCAGTGATCCGACATTATCATTGGAGTTGGCGAGGGAATTCCACTGGAACATGAATGTTGTCATGACATTTCCTTCCATCGAATCGCGTCCCAGGGGAGGATTTGGTGTCAATGCCTTAACATGCTCTACAAACGCCAGCTGTTCCAGCGCCCATGCCTGCAGTTCAGGCGAGTCGATTCCGCCCATAACAATTACCAGGCTCGCATGCGCCTTATCCCATTCCCGGCGATTCAAGTATATCGGCGACAGGTACGCGTGGCACCACGCGAGCTCCGCGGGGTCCTCGATGAAAATACATGCCTGGGAGAGGTAGTCCTCTGCTTCGTCCCAGTTTTCATCCTGGGCTGCAATCCATCCAAGGGTGTAATAGGCGAGCCCCAGTCCCGGATCGATCTCGAGAGCGCGATGAATTTCCCGCAGCCCGGAACCCACCTGTCCGTTCAGGTACATTCTGAGCCCGTCTTTTAAGATTTGGACCGGGAGATCCGGATTCCCGGCGACAGGGGAGACCGGGATCGCTCGTGCCCATTCCAGAGCCGAGGACAGGTCCGAGATCATGCTGGCGGATTCATCCACTGAGGCGAGCCATTTTCTTTCGATATCGTCAATCCTCATTGCCAGTATTACTTCAATGTTCGGTTGAGTGATCACGTCCTGCAGGATCGCGGTGCCGTAATTATTTTTCACCCACATAAGGAAACTGCCCAATTCCGTGTTGGAGACAATTGGATTTGTAATGTCGCTGACTTCTGGATTCAGGAGATATTCCAGCCGGACCAGAATTCCTTCCTGGTCCATGGCCCTGACCGCATCGTCGACGCTTATGGTGTCGGGGAGATCGGGACCGGGTCTGGAAGAGCCGTACCATTTCACGCGTCCAAGAACAGCCTGTGGAAGAGCATTGATCGGCCAGTCCAGTCCAGCATGGCGATTCAGCGATTCTTGGAGATCGTAATGGATCTGGTGGCAGGGAATTGTGAGATAGTCGAAATTGGGGTCGTAGACCACGTGAAATTCCCGGTGTGAAGCGTCGAGTTCTTCATCCCCGTCCCTGAGTTCAGCACGAAGAGCGCGTTCGGATGCGTAAAGGAAAATATGCATGGTTTCAACTACGCGGTAGTCGGTGAATCGCTCGGCGAGGAAAAGGTCGGATTCAATCTTTTCAGCGAGAGCATCGGCCTCGGTTTGAGCCATCAGGTAAGGGGCGAAATGAATTTTCACCATACCCGATTCGGAGACTGAATTCATTGAGATTAGAAGCGTACAGAACCTTATCTGCTGGGCTATGTCGAGCTGGAGCTGGGTGGATCCTCCGAGTTCGATGGCACGGTACAGGTGAAGAAGCGCGTTGGTGGGATTTTCTTCGCGGATGGAACTGGCGTAGCTGTAATGGGTCCTGGCGGCATGAGAAGTGGAATCGTCGAGCTCGAGGCTGAACAATAGCTGCTCCCTTCCCCTGTCTATTACGCCACGCTTTAAATAAAGCTCGCCAAGCGCGAGGTGGGCTTCGGCAGATCCTGGATAAAGATGGACGCATTCCAGGAATACGTTGAACGCTTCATCGTAATCGTGAGTGTTGTAATAGTGCCAACCTTTGTCGAGCCATTCCTCAAGGGTACCTGGCGACTGTGCGAGGGATGTTGAACAGAGAAACAGGGACAATAAGAAAATTGCCGTTAGACTGAGAACCGCCCATCGAGGGCGGCTACACTTTCGAATATTTATCCGGATCGGGCTCATGAATTCTGATGAGACACTTTACCTTATACGAATCTGCCGTTTGCCTTCCGCCCTGTCTATTTCAATTGACCCTGCCAGGTCCCCATCGGCGTTTATCAGAGCGCCCTGGGGATTGGTCCATACAAAGATCGCCATCCTGTTGACGTCGGGATATTTCACATTTTCAAACCAGTTCAGTAGGTTTGTGACCTCGTCCGCCGTGGATGCCTTGTCCACCGCGACATACATGTATACGTCGTAACCTTCCGATTCCTCGCTGTCGGAGATCTGGAGCTGCTGGTAAGCGATTGGCGGCGCAGGGCTACAGCTGATGGCGAGAATGACGGCAGGGATCGCTGCCAGTATTGCAATTATTAAACTGTATGCGGATTTTTTGACCATGGATTACCACCTTTGCAAAGACCGGTTAGCGGCCTTCCATCTGGATATAAGCGATCGAATTCCTGGGTACGTGGTATTCGATCTCGGTTTTGTGAACCTCATTTTCCTTTGGGATCCCAAACCACAGGAGGTTTTCGGCGAGGGACGAAGTCCCCCAGTAGAGAATTCCTTCCGGCAGTGTTTCGCCCGTTATGAGTTTAACGATCACCGGGCGGTTCAAGTAATCATTATCCATATCAGTTGTAGCATTCCTCCATGAATTTACCGTGACTAAAAGCGATAAAAGAATCATGCCATCGCGGATCGAAGGCGATTCAGTATATCAGAGCGAAAATTTTGATGTCAATTAAACCTGCTCGGACCTGTCCGGCATATTTACCGCGATGCCCGTTTTCGTATATACTTTCCCGGTTCATGGGCTCATCTTTTATGCAACGAATTATTCTCATATTCGCGACAGGCATACTCTTTGTTCTGATTTCAGCGGTACCATCCTATTCGTTTCCTCTGCGCAACGGTATCGACTGCTTCTATGGCAATGGAGAACCCGATAGCGAAGGGTTCGGAACATGGATGGGCTACGCTGTCGAATTCGAGCCGCCGTTCACTCCCTATGTTGTCGATGCGGTCTCAATTTATGTCAGCCAGGCGTACTGGAGCGGAAGCGTCCCCGAGTTATGGGTTGCGGTGCTTGATGATGATGGCAGCCTTAAACAGTACGCCAAACTCGGGTGGGATGAACTGGGATCGCGGCGCGGATGGGTAATGATCCCACTTGCGAACGCTACATATATGGGCAAATTCACCGTGATCGTGAATTCCGGAGTGGGACTGCCGCCATCGGTAAGCGGATCGACGGTTTCGCCGGTCTTTAATCTTGGGGTTGAGTCGATCGGAAGCGACATTGGCACCCTTTTGTACACCTCGGATAAATCCCCCGAATTCCCACCAA
>DASWIV010000298.1:0-3921 GCA_036397475.1 bacterium | reverse complement strand
AGCCTTTCAGGAAAACACGGGCTGGCGATATGTTCGAGGCGTCGCAATGGAGCCTGATCCAGAAAAAGTATCCCGACATTTACAAATACAAGATCGAGAAACCGGAAGCACGCAAAATTCTGTCCACTCTTGGCAGATTCGACGATACGGTCAAGAGCCGCAGGGATACCGTTTATCTTTTCCGCAAAAACATGATGGGGGCTAATATCAGGATCCTCGATTACACGATCGACAGCGCTCCCTGGCGATTTACTATTATCGCCTCCGAAAAGATGAACGGCTCCCAGGTAATGGGAGTAGCTGAGCAGTTGAAGGATGAAGGACTGGACGTCAACCAGCTCTATCTTCCCCTACACTGGCTTGCCCCTGTAAAATGCATCACTAACGGATGCCCCATGGCTGAAAAAGCCGGTACGCGAGTGATCAACTTCCGCGTCGACAGTACCACCCTGCCCGACCATGCAATCAAAGCCGGCAACATCATTCGCGAAATGATGTATTGATATCGGCAGATTTCGTGTGATTACTCCAAACTGAATTTTTTATATATGTGTTACAATTACTGCTGATCGAATTAAATCCGATTAAGCTGAAGTGCATGGGGGAAGCATAAATGAATGATCTGATTGAAGAAACTGAACATATTATCCGAATGTCCGGATTTTTCGGCAAGAGATGGGCATTACTCGCAGGACGGGATGTCACAGGGCTTATCCTGCTTATTGAAGAGCTCACGCCGCCTGATGGTCGTGTAATTCTTCCTGCTACCTGCTGCATGACACGCCTTGCGGCAGTATTGCAGACAGGTCGAACGCCTGTGATTGTGGACGTTGACAGAAATTTGAGCATGGACCCGATCCAGCTTGTAAATATCGCCAAGAAAGGCGATCTTGTAGTTGCTGTACACCTGTTCGGCATTCCTTTCAGGTACGAATCGATCTATGAAGTCTGCAAGCAGCGCCAATGTATCCTGGTTGAGGACGCGTCCCAGGCAACAGGTGCGGATATTGACGGCAGGCCGGCAGGATCGCTCGGGATAGCAAGTATCATAAGCTTTTCTGACCGGAAGCTGTTCCCGACAATCGGAGGGGGCTGTATCCTTATGGAGGATGAGGACCTGTATTCATTGATGAAGCCACGTGTCCGGGAACTTCCAAGCCGTCCAAGTTTTTACAGGACAACAAAGCGGCAAATGCAGAAAGATTTCGAAGATCCTTTACGCAGGACCCGTATGGGCGAGATATATGCCGCAGGAGAATGGATGGCCCTTTACAAAAAGTACGATGGAATTTACAGGTTTGGCGTACTTGAACGTGAAGTAGAGCAGATACAAACTGCTTTTGCGAAATTTGAGGATACAGTGGACCATCGCAGAAAAATGGTATACGCGCTAAGGAAAAACATCGAAAGAGCGGATGTCCATATCCTTGAATACCCGATAAACAGTGCGCCGTGGCGGTTTACATTTTATACCTCGAACAATATGACAGGCGAAGATACAATGAACCTGGCTGAAGCGCTGCGAAAGGGCGGACTCGATGTAAATCAGCTTTACATTCCCCTGCACTGGTTAGCGCCGGTTAAAACTGTTACCGACGGTTGCCCGGTCGCGGAATATGCCGGAGTTCGCACAATAAACATCAGGGTCGATCAGGATACGACTGAGGACCACGCGAGGATTGCCGGCGAGATCATAATGTCACTGGCTAAATAAATAATTTTCTCCCAAATTTGATAAAGTAATGGTGTGGGAATACCTGAGAAAAGAGCCCTGGTCCTGTTAAGTGGCGGCCTGGATTCAGCAACCGCGCTTGCTGTAACGATGTCGAAATTCGATGAGGTTTTCGCCCTGACATTTAAATATGGCCAGCGACACGAGGTCGAGATCGAGGCTGCCAGAAAGATTGCTGGGGTATTTGGGGTTACGGGCCACAAATTTCTCCACTTGAACCTGCGGGAGATCGGCGGATCAGCGCTTACCGATGATATCGAGGTTCCGGTCAACAGGTCGGATGTAGAAATAGCCGGGGGGATCCCGATAACGTATGTCCCTGCGAGAAATGCCATATTTCTGACCGTAGCTATGGGTTACGCCGAGGTCAATCATATCGCAAATATTGTAATCGGGGTGAATTCACTTGATTACAGCGGATATCCCGATTGCCGTCCGGAATTTATCGACGCATTCCAGGCTATGGCCAACCTGGCGCTGAAAGCAACTGTTGAGAGGGAATTCAAAATAAAAATAGAAGCTCCCCTGATCCACCTGAAAAAATCCGAGATAATACGCACCGGGAATGAACTTGGAGTCGATTTCAGTATCTGCATCAGTTGTTATGATCCTGGGGAGAACGGGGAAGCGTGTGGTGAGTGCGATTCGTGTATTCTTCGCAGGAAAGGATTTGAAGAAGCCGGAATTGCGGATCCTACAATCTACCGGCAACCTGTGAAATAAATGTATACAGTAAAGGAAATATATTTTACACGACAGGGCGAAGGATATTACACCGGACGCGAGTCAGTCTTCCTGAGATTTGCCGGCTGTAACCTCTGGAGTGGACATGAAAAAGACAGGCAGGATGCGGTCTGCAAATTTTGCGATACTAAGTTTGTGGGGACTGATGGACCCGGAGGAGGAAGGTATCAATCAGCGGATGATATAATCTCAAAATCAGACGAACTCTGGATCAAGAACTCCAAAAATGTCAGCAGAAGATTTGTAGTTATAACAGGCGGAGAGCCCATGTTGCAGGTTGACGCGGACCTGGTTGAAGCGTTTCATTCAAAAGGATATAAAATCGCAATTGAATCAAATGGAACAATTCCGGTACTAGATTCGATCGACTGGATTACCATCAGTCCAAAGGAAGGTGCAGTGCTGGTTCAGAAATCAGGAAGCGAGCTGAAATATGTTTATCCGCAGGGAGATTCCGATCCACGCAGGTATGAATCTCTCAAATTCGAACATTTTTATATCCAGCCGATGGATGGTCCCGACCTGGAAAGAAATACTGAATTATCTGTAAAATTCTGCGATGATAATCCCGGATGGAATCTCAGCCTGCAGACGCATAAATTACTGGGAATACCTTAGACCATGGAAGTTTTCAAAACATTTATTTTCGATGCGGCGCACATGCTTCCCGAAGTTCCACCGGAGCATAAATGCCGTCGCCTGCATGGGCATACGTACAGGGTCCTTATCTACCTGGCGGGCGGTGTCGATGAAAAAATGGGATGGGTAGAGGATTTCGCGGATCTGAAAGCTGCGTTCAAACCGCTTTACCAGCAGCTTGACCATAATTATCTGAATGAGGTAGACGGGCTTGAAAATCCTACATGTGAAAATATAGCCAGATGGATATGGGAGAGGGTAAAGCCGTCCCTCCCTGCCCTGTCAAGGATAGTCATTCATGAAGGGGAATCAAACGGAGTAGTTTATTTGGGAGATTGAGAGCGGAAGATCATGCCTGAGCCAGAAGGAAAAACATTCGAATATGAGCCCGAGTCGGCAATAAAACCGGAATACCTTGAAGTATTCGAATTCGGCGACGTGGAACAGCATATAAAAATTGAGACCAGGGAATTTTCAGCGGTATGCCCTTTCAGCGGAATTCCCGACTACGGATATCTATGCGTTGAATATTACCCTGAGGGCGGGCTGTGTATCGAGTTGAAGTCGTTAAAGTATTACCTGGTCTCATTCAGGAACGTGGGAATTTATCAGGAAGCGGCGACGTCGAGGATATATGCTGACCTCCTGGAAAAATTAAAAACGGGGAAATTACAGGTCACAACGGTTTACAACACCCGCGGGGGTATTGATACGACCTGTGTAATGGGGAAATTAGAGTAGGCTGCTCGAAGGCAGGTAGTGCAACATATTTTCCGGAATTAATTCTTATTCAAGGTAAGGAGGCG
>DASWIV010000297.1:0-4339 GCA_036397475.1 bacterium | reverse complement strand
AATCAGCGACACATCCGTACTTCACGAGTTCAGCCAGACCCGCAAGGAAGTAATCGTCGGCCGACGTATTCAGCACCACAGGATCGATCAATACCGCTTTTGGCTGGTGAAATGATCCGATCAGATTTTTCCCGCGTTCATGATTGACCGCTGTTTTTCCGCCTATCGCCGCGTCGACCATACCGACCAGGGTTGTAGGAACATGGATGATATCGATTCCCCTGAGATATGTCGATGCCGCGAATCCGGCAACATCGGTGAGTGTCCCCCCGCCGATAGCGATCACGAGATCGTCTCGAGTCGTTCCCGCACCGATCATCGCTTCATGAATCCGTGATATTTCATCGTTGTTCTTCGCGGATTCACCGTCGGGAATTCTCAGAACTTTTACCTGCTGGCGAGTCTGCTCGATATCCTCGCGAACGATTCTCGCCAGCGGCAATTCGTCGCGGTCGAGAGTGTGTGTGGTAATAATCCATACCAGGCTGCGCGGAAGTAATCCAAGGTGATAAAGAATCTGTCCTGCCCGGGCAAGAGATCCCGAATCGCAGATAACAGGATGCGTACGTTCTCCAAGTTTCACCGTCAGGAACCACGACGATTCCATCAAACGAATAATTGAAGTCGTGGTATCGGAAGGCGTCATAGTATCCGCATCGATCACGAGATCACAGTTCGAGTATCCGGTAACCCTCTCGCGATAAAGATCTCGGTTGAGTGAAATGAATTCGTTGTAATTGTCGCTGTAACGGACAACAGGACGGGTATTCGGCGGATGGACATTGCGGAATAGTGTCGTCCACTTAACCCGTAGCCAAAGTAAAATCCCGGAATTTTTAATCAGCGCTTGATTTTCCCTTTCAACAAGCGATCCTCCGCCAAGCGCGATCACCGATGGCGACGATACGGATCTGCCCGCCAGGTCGATTAAAATCTCCTTCTCAAATTCGCGGAATTCATGGAGTCCAGCCTTCCTGAAAAAATCGAGTATCGGCATCCCGGACCGATTTTTAATCTCCTCGTCAAGGTCTATGTAATCCCGCCTGAGGCGACTCGCGAGCTCGATCCCGGTCACGGTTTTTCCGCATCCAGAATATCCGGTCAGGTAAATATGTCCGTAGTTTTCCTGCAATTTATTTTAATGGAATGACCTTCCTGATTTTTATGAAATTCCCGATGGCCTGGTTTTTCCCCTGCTCCACGAAGTATATGCAGCAACCATGGCGGCGCGTTCTTTGTTGAGGTCTGCATCCCCGAACCAGATATTCCTGGATAAAAGCGCCTGCTCGATCAGCATTCCCGCTCCTCCTACCCCGTAGACACCCGATGATTCGGCGTCCTGCATTAATTTTGTTCGCGGCGGAGAATAAACCAGGTCGATGACAATATCAAACATCCCGAATTTCGTCTCCGGAATTGAAATTTCGCCTTCCACTATCTCTCCCATGCGATTGTCCGTACCCAGCGGTGTTGCATTTATAAGAATCGACGGAGGCTCGACATAGAGCGTAGCCCAGTCCATCCACTTGTGCCACGAGAATGAGTATCCGCGCCGGGTGAAGTCGACGTAAACATCATTTTTCAGCCTGTGAACACGGTCCTGATTGCGCGACATCACGACAAGATGCCTCAATATTCCCGAATCTATCGACGACCAGAGAGCAGCCCTTGCGGCACCACCCGCACCGAGCAGTACAACTGTCCAGTTATCGGAAGGAAGTTCCTTATCGGAGAATTCTGCCTTTATGACCGCTGCCAGCGCCGGACGGTCGGTGTTGTAACCGATCAAATGTCCGCCTCGAATAGCGACCGTGTTGACCGCACCGACTTCCCTTGCGGATTCGTGAAGCGCGTCGAGTCGTGCCGCGACCGCTTCCTTGTGGGGCTTTGTAACGTTGAATCCGACAAGCCCGTCGATATTGTGAGCCGATTTCAGGAAACCGTCGATCTTGTCAGGCTCGATATCAAAAATCCGGAAATCGCACTGACGTCCTGAGCCTTCTTCGGCTGCGCGATGCAGCATCGGGCTGAGGGTATAATCGATTTTATGTCCGAGAATTCCGGCGACAGGGAAAGCGGCAAGTGAATGACTCTCGTCGGGGGATGGCATAGCACTGCTATTATAACACCACATGAAACCACATATGAAAGATGGATTTAACGCGGGGATCAACTACACATTTTCTTGAAATTCAAAATTGAAGGTACTAATCACAGTCCCGGTTTTGTCCGTTGCCTCGATGGCCGCACGAAGTATCCATATTTTTACGGCATTTTTTATCAGCGCCCTTGAGATCCGGCTCGTTCTCCGAGTTCTGGAAATTTTCTTCAGAAGTAAAATACTTATATTTGTGGCTTCTGCGCATAAGGCGAATACCGCGATTATGCCGACATGTCTGATTTCTGTTCATAATGGTACTGCTCCGGGATAGTACAAGTAGTCATATATTAGAATCAGTACATTTTGTGATTTATTTCACTTTTATATCCTTAAATTACCACACAAATTTATCCTTGTCAATTCATATTATCCACATATCTATGCCTGAATTGAGGAATCACGGCAATATTTACACCATATTAGTTAATTTTGAGAAATATTTCACTTATGAAAACGGATTTATTTACTGAATATGAATTTAGCGAATGCTCCCTTTCAATCCAAACACTCACATATGTGTATAATATGACTCATATTATGCCGGCTTTTATTCTGGACTCTCTCCCCCGTTATTATCAATTCTTATGCTTTAGCCTTCCTGTTAATTTGACCCTTCAATCATTTTGCCACTAACATCATTCCCGCATTTGGTGTACAATGCACTCATCTGATCATATTATTCAGATTAACCCACGTCATGGAGCATTATATTTCACCTGAGCCATATTCCAGCGACATCGGAGAGTTGAAACTTGTCGGCCAGGAACGGGAATCAGCGGCTGAACTCGAGGACGTCAGACGGTTGGTCAAGGTCGCCCGGAAAACCAAAACCCTCGCCGCACACGCTAAAAAATGGGAAGCTGTCGAGGAATACTTCAACGAGTATGGAATCGAGGACGAAGACCTGCATCTCTGGCGGGCGTACAGGAGCCTGATAAGCCAGCGGTCAATGGGGATGTACAACGACATCCTGAAACTCACCGATATTCTCGCGCAGGATTTTTACCACACTTTTTTCGACAGCCCTCTCCTTAAAGGGTCACTCAAACGGTACGCAATCGACGCACTTCCGCTCACATTTCTTGGACGGTCGGAGGATTATTATTACACCTATACCCACGCGCACGAGCATCCGATTGCTGTTGTAAGTATCCCGCGTCGCGGGCAGACATCGGCATGGAACTGGCTCGCGCTGCCTCACGAGATCGGGCACAACATTTTCGATAACATCCTCGGATATGAGCGCGAGCTTACCCGCAAGATCAGGAACACACTTGCCGATGTCCGCTTCAAAATTCCCGGCAAAAGGCTGCCATATAAAATTCCAAAATCAGCTTTGATGGAAATTATCTGGACCAACTGGCTCGACGAAATTATGGCTGATGTAATCGGGATCCTGTTCAGCGGACCGGCCTACGCCATGGCTCGCCAGGAGGACGCCTGTAACATCGCGTCGGACCTCGGCGGTGCGAACATTACGCTTTGGGACATCAAGGGAATGGACATGATGAAACACCCAGTGTGCCACTTTCGGGTGATCATCATAATGGAGGTTCTCAAGCTAATGGGATTCGCAGGGGACGCGTCCATGCTGGAGCTCCGGTGGGTCCACATGTATCCGAACATCACGGAGTACGTCTGGCTCGATCCCACACAGAACTACAGGGAGCTGTTCAGGATCGACAGGCATGAACTCGAAAGCGCCATGGACATTGTTCTCAACATAATCCTTTACCGCTCGGTACGTGTCCTGATGAACAACAGCCTGCGCGAGATCATCTGCTACGATTCCGGTGAACATCTGAAGGTCCTCCAGATTGAACGGGAACTGACGAAGAAAAGACCGAAGATTCCTCCCGATACACGTCCACGCATGGTGCTGGCAGCGAGCCGCTACGCGTTCGAGCGCGAACCGACATCGGCGGATTTGATCCATGAGAATGTTGAAAAAGCCATTGTAAGGCTTGAGAAGAATATCAAGCCGACTGCAAAAGTACGGAAGAAGAAAAAGAAGTCCTCGAATTAGCTTAATAATCAGGTTAAAGACGTAGTATTCGCCTTATTCTCCACTTGAATATGGTAAAATTTTAGTGTCACAGACTTGACATTTCTTAAAAAAACGTATCGTTCTATCGGGAGGTTTCAAATGAGAGGAAGTGCGATACTTATAATTCTGCT
>DASWIV010000296.1:0-9435 GCA_036397475.1 bacterium | reverse complement strand
GACAACATTCTTCGATTCCTGGATCGAAACCACCGACCTTCCCGATCTGCATCTTGAGAATATTTCAACCACTGAAGAAGAAGACGGATGGGTCACAAGTTATAGAGTTGCACAGGATGGGACACAATTTCAGCTGTCTCTTCCTGTCCTGATTACAACGGTCGATGGAGAAACGGCAGAATTGAAGACTGAATTGAACGGAACGGTAGTTGAAGCTCGTATCAAAACCGCTGAAAAGCCTGTGTCAATCGAGATCGATCCAGATTACACCATATTCCGAAGACTCGATATCTCCGAAATTCCCCCATGCCTGAACAGCACCCTCGCATCGGATAATTTAATAATCATCCTTCCAAGCGGCGGTACAGAGGATATCGTGGAAGTCAGGTCGTATTATGGGACAGAAGAACAATCTGTCCATGATCTGTACCAGGGGCTCGCCGAGCGAGTAATACAAAGCGGACATGATGCGCAGATTATTTATGATTACGAATACGAAACTATCGAATCCGGCCTTAAATCAATATTAAGTTTCGGCAATCCAAGGTATAATAGCTTTCTTGCACAATCTGTTGAATATGATGATGCCAGCCTGGTACAAGATTGGTTCGACCTCGACATCCTGGAAAATGGATTCATTATCAATGGGACTGAATACACAGGCGATGATTACTCACTTCTATTATCGATAAGTAATCCATGGGAAGTAAATGAACGCGGCACTATTTATCTAGGCAACTCCCCCCAGTCGATCTTCAAGGCAGGATACATATTCTTCTATGGCTGGGACTCATGGGTTGTTTATGAAAACGGAAATCCTGTCGACCGTGGCACATGGGATACAGGTCCCAGTAAGTGGTATTACGAAATAGAGTGATTATTTCGTAGCATTGACAAACTTGTTTGTCAGTGTCCCATGTAAATCCCGCACCCCATCAATCGATATTAATATAATGCAATCAGGGATTCATCCTCCCGTAATCCCTGCATGCGCTGTATACTTATACGAGTATGGGCAAAAAAGTTCACGGAAAACGTAAGGCTGCCATTTTGATGGTCGCACTCGGCAAGGAATCCGCCGCCGAGATCTACAGGTACCTGTCCGACGCCGAGGTCGAGGACATCACAATGGAACTCGCGAACCTCGGCAAGGTCGACACCGACACGATCGATGAAACCTATCGCGATTTCTACGATATCGGTGTCGCCCAGAAATATATCACCATGGGTGGAGTCGACTACGCAAAGGGAATTCTCGAAGCAGCACTCGGCAGCGACAAGGCGGATGAGATTGTCACGCGCCTCAGCACATTCCTCCAGGTCAGCCCGTTTGATTTCATCCGGCGTACAGATCCGAAAGCCATCGCCAATTTCATCATCAATGAGCATCCGCAGACAATCGCCCTTATCCTCGCCTACCTTAATCCCGACCAGGCGACAGTCCTGGTCCAGTCGCTTGACCCGCAGAAGCAGGCGGAAGTCGCCCGGCGTCTTGCCCTTCTCGATAACACAAGCCCCGAAGTTATTCGCGAGATCGAGCGCGTGATGGAGAAAAATCTCGCCGCTATCCTGTCACAGGAATTCTCCACCGCCGGTGGGGTAAGCGCACTCGTTGAAATACTCAACAGGGTCGACCGCTCAACTGAAAAATCCATCCTGGAGGTCCTCGACGAAAAAGATCCGGAACTGGCAGAGCAGATCAAGAACCTGATGTTCGTATTCGAGGACATCACGCATCTCGATGACCGCGCGATCCAGCAGGTACTGCGAGAAATAGATACCAAGGAACTTTCACTTGCGTTGAAGGGAGTAAGCGACGAGGTCGGGCAGAAAATTTACAGGAACATGTCCAAGCGCGCCGCGAGTATGCTCCAGGAAGAGATGGAATTCATGGGACCCGTAAGACTGAGAGACGTGGAATCGTCGCAGCAGCGAATAGTAAACGTCATTCGCCAGCTCGAGGACGCGGGAGAGATCATAATAGCGAGAGGCGGCCAGGAGGAGTTAATTGTCTGAAGATAGAGAGAGAAACAACACAGGTCCTCTAGAGCCGCCAAAAATTATCCTGAAAGGCGGCGGGATAGGAACCCAGGCGGAAAAACTCGTAAAGGTCCGCCGGGAAATGTCCCTTGACGAAGCGAAAACGAAACTCGAACAGCTTGAAGCTGAAGGGCGCAAAAAAGCCGACAGCATTCTCGAGGCCGCACGCATTGAAGCTCAGCAGATAATTTCCGACGCGGAACGCAAGGCACAGGAAACAAGGCAGATAGCATACGAAAACGGGCTGGAGCAGTCGAAGAAGGAAATTATCGATAGGCTAAGTGGGCTCGTTAAGAATCTCGAAACAGAGATTCACAGGCTCCAGGAAATCAGGGGAGATTTTTTAAACTCAAACCTTCCTGAACTGATCGAGTTCTCATGCGCTATTGCGAAACAGGTTCTTATCGCGGAAATGCATATAAATCCTGAAATTGTATTGAAAAGAATCCGTGAATTGCTCGACAGGATGCCCAGACAGGGAAAGATCAGATTATCCGTATCAAAGGAAGACCTGGAAAAAATGAACTCGCACCTTTCCGATCTGAAAATGTCCGCGGACAGCCTGGTTTCATCGATTGAGGAAGATTCATCGCTTTCGGAGGGATCTATCAGGCTTAAATCGGACAGCGGATCGATCGACGCTCTCATGCTTGAATCGCTTGAAAATGTCGCTAAGCTTCTAATAGATCAGGCTCAGAACAAACCCAAAGATACATCTATGGGAGATGCACCGTAGTGACCCCTTCCCCACAGAAAATAGATTTTACCCCGTTCAGGGAAACCATTGACACCACTCCGTTTTTTAATACTACCGGAAGTGTGACACGCCTTGTTGGCATTGGCCTTGAAGCAACCCTTCCCGATCCCGTTCAGGGTCAGGTTGTCGAAGTTGAAGTGGGAACTGGCGAGCGGGTCATATGCGAAGTTGTTGGTTTCGATACTGATCGCGTATTCCTCCTCCCCTACGGTGAATTAATCGGCGTACGTCCGGGCGCGCCAGTAAGAACGGTCTCCAACGGGATGAGAATAAACTGCGGCGATTTTCTTATCGGAAGGGTTGTGGATGGACTTGGTAATCCTATCGACGGCAAAGGTCCGTTCCCACGCGGACGCGCGACCCCTCTTGACCGCCACGGACCGAACCCGGTTACACGTCCTCTAATCGATAAACCCATCGTTACGGGAGTCCGGGCAGTCGATGCCGTAACAACTATCGGCAAGGGACAAAGAGTAGGGATTTTTTCAGGAAGCGGGGTCGGAAAAAGCATATTGATCGGGATGACGGCGCGAAACACCCGTGCCGACGTGAACGTGATTGCCCTGATAGGGGAACGCGGACGCGAGGTTCGCGAATTTCTCGAAAATGACCTCGGTGAAGCGGGACTGAACCGTAGCGTGGTGATAGTCGCGACGTCGAACCAGACCCCGCTTTTGAGAATGCGTGGTGCAATGGCCGCCACTGCGATCGCTGAATATTTCCGGGATACATCGCGCGACGTATTGTTCATGATGGATTCATTAACCAGGTTCGCGCTTGCCGGTCGCGAAGTCGGCCTCGCTGTCGGCGAGCCTCCGGCAACCCGTGGATATCCGCCAAGTGTGTTCGGACTTATCCCGAAATTACTTGAGAGAGCCGGACGTACTGAAAATGGAAGCATCACGGGAATGTACTCGGTACTTGTGGAGGGCGACGATCTCGCTGAACCTGTAAGCGATATCGCAAGGGCGACCCTCGATGGCCACATAGTTCTTTCCAGGGAATTGGCTGATAAAGGACATTACCCGGCTATCGATGTTTTGACGAGCATTTCCAGGGTGATGCGACAGATAGTTGAAAATGAGCAGGTTGAGCTGGTTGCTCAGCTCAGGCAGTTGATAGCAGCCCATCGCGACATGCAGGACCTGATCAATATCGGGGCGTATCAGTCAGGAACCAACCCAAATGTCGATTACGCTATCGCGCGGATGGATGGCATCAATTCATTCCTCAGGCAGGGCATCGACGAAATATACAATTACGAGTCTTTAATGGACGACTTGAGTTCCGCTGTAGGAGGATTGCCGTCGAAGGCAAAAAACCAGAATATAAAAGTCAGCCCTCCACCTCCAGCGAAATTAAATTCTTCCGGGCCAAATGCGAACAAGCAGTCGCTGATGCCGAAAGGCGCGTACGAGGACTGACAGATTTAAGAAATGCGACAGTTCAACTTCAAACTTCAGAGGCTCCTTTCATACCGCAAACTCCTGACCGAGCAGGCGAAAGGATTTCTCGCGGGAAAGGTCGGAGAGCTTCAGGCTGCCCGGAATGAATCTAACGAACTGAGGGAAATCCGTAACCGCACCAAGGAATACCGTGATAAAGGCTTAAAAACCGGCATGCACGCGTTCCAAGCGGTCAACCTCCACGAACACCTGTTGAGGATTGACGAGACCGTCAGGTTCGCAAATGAAAAAACCGAGAAGGCGCGGATCGAGGTCAGTGCCGCTACTGAAAAGCTTGTTGAGAAACGGAAGGAAGAAGAAATACTGAAGACTTTGAAGAAAAGGCGGTTCGATGCCTGGACCCGCGATTATTACAGGGATGAGGGGAAGACCCTCGACGATATCGCCACCGTAAAATATCTGAAGGACAGAAAAGAAAAATAATTTTCCAGGGTGGATAAGGTGACTGCACAAAGAAACAAACTTCGGGCGGAATCCGGATCGGTTGGAATTTTCCTGCTGGTTACTTTCATTGTTATTGTAGTGGGTGTTGTGATTTACCTCGGACTTTTGAACCAGGGTATCATCGAGGCGCCTGAATTTATAGCGAATATCCCGGGTATGGACCAACTCCTTCCCGAACCGGAAGAAGTTGCGGATGAACCCGTTAACATCCCACAGGAGCAATCGACAACCGGACGGGCGCAGCAGTTTGCAGAAACCATTGCTTTACTTAAGGCTGAAAATACCGATTTAGAAGCGCAGGTCGCCGACAAGGATACACAGATACTTGTGCTCCAGACCGAGGTCGACCGCCTGACAACACTTCTGACCCAGTCGAGAGACTCATCAATCCAGCAGGCGGCGGCTGTTCATGAAGCCATGGGTGCCGAAGAATCCGCACAGATTCTCCAGAATCTGACACCCCAGGAATCGGCTCTTATCCTTAAAGGAATGCGCGAAGGCAGCGCCGCGGACATCCTGGAAGTAATGGACGAAGACTACGCTACCCGGATTACCGAGATCCTCGCCGGATTCAGCGGGGAAATTGCCGATATACTCTCTGAGGGCGGACAATGATGAACTCCGCCATTAGTTCTGGTATCTTAACGGTTCGGATGGGAGAGATGGGCTGATTTCAGGCGCGCGAATTCAATGCAACGTATCAAAAAAGAATCCGGAAATGTTTGGGCCTGGTTGATCTGGCTCGTTATGGCTGCGCTTGTGGCTGCGGGCGGATTTCTGCTGGTCCTGAATCTCGGGTTAATAAAGCCACCCGACATCATCGCGGATTACCCGATTGTCAAAATGGTCGTTCCGCCTGAACCCGAATTGGTCGAAATTCCCGAGGAGGAATTGACCACTGAGGAACTCATACGGCAGCAGCTTATTCTCCTGAACAGCCGGTATATCGCCGCGCAATCTGTCATCGATTCACAGGAGGAAGATATCGCTGTTCTCGAACGCCAGATCAAGGAACGCGACGATGAGATAGCGCGATTGAGAAATTCAATGCGCATGACCCAGGATCAGACGCTTGACGCGGTCGCGACCATATACGAAAAAATGTCTCCATCGGAATCAGCCGTGATCCTTGAAAATATGGGCGCGGACCGCGCTGCCCTTATTCTCGATAAGATAGATTCGGAAAAAGCGGCTGCCATTCTTGAACAGATGACCGAACCGTTTGCCGAGCAGGTTTCCGCTATTTTGTCAGGTGAATTGCCTTCAGACGAACCCGAAGAAGCCCCGGAACCAGACCTCGAGTCAATTGCCGGTCCGAACATGGGTATGCCCGCTGTTCCCGACCCGGTCGATGAGTGATTACAACTTTGCGAGAATTCCTTTCCTGTACAATCCGATCTTTGTTCGAAGGTAAAATAAAAATCTCAGAAAATCGACCGACGTTTTCACTACCCTTAATTTGCTCGTTCCTTCTTCCCTGTCACGATGTGTCACCCCGCACTCGACCATTGACTTACCCATGGCATTCAGCTTCAGAATTATTTCAGTCGGAGTCTGGAATCCGTTCGTCTCGATATTCAGGTTTCTGAGGATATCACCACGGATCAATTTGAACGCGCAGTTGGTGTCACGATGCTTTATCCCGAATAGTGTTCTTACAATAAAATTTAGTCCCCTGTCCGCGAATACCCGTATGAATGAGTCTTTTTTCTTTTTCCTGAATCCAGCAACACAATCCGGATCGCTGCCGGAATCCAGTGAATCCAGGAGATTGGGAAGGTCGTTCGGATCGAACTGCCCGTCCGAATCGATCGTCGCGATATACTGTCCACGCGACGCCTGTATCGCGTCGGAAAGAGCCCTTCCATACCCCTGATTTTTTCCGTGGTGCGTTACAACGACAAGATTCGGCATCTCGTGTTGCAGAGCCCTGAGGATCTCACCGGTTCGATCTTTTGAACAGTCGTTGGTTACTACAATTTCTCCCCACTTGCCGCCGTTGGATTCGCTTTTGGACGGCACTCCCGCGATTGACGCCTTGTTGAATCCGTCCTGGCACTCACGGACTGTCCGTTCAATATTATCCTCCTCGTTGTACGCGGGCATCGTGAAGCTTACATACGGCGTGGTTGCTTCCGTATTGAGTACTGTCCTTTCGATACTGACGAGATCCGAGATTTTTTCTGTCACCATTTCAGCCATGGATACAAGATGATACACGCAGGAAACATATTATTTCCACATTCGTCCAAATGAACTGGGAATAATTTCCCGGAATCCTATGAATAAAGCGTATAATCGTAAGAAAATGACCTATATCTGCCCCAAATGCTCCGAAGAATTCTATGACAGGCTCAAGTACTGCCCGTCGTGCGGATTCGATTTCACCACGGCCCAGAAAAAGTGCCCAAAGTGCCATTCACAGGTTCCTGTCGATTCAGCAGTCTGCCCTGAGTGTGGGCTTGATTTCGAGCAGTACTCTTACCTGGTACCAAAAATTGTGGTGTTCGGGCTTATCGGACTTGCGGCAGTCATTCTCCTTGTCACACCATGGGCATGGAAGTCTGTGCCGTGGATGCACGACAAGGGCGAGATCCGGGAAGGATTCCTGAGATCGGAATCCCAGGTTTCACCTGAAGTGCCCATGTTTCTCGAATGGCAATCCGGCGAGAGATATATTGAGATCGCGCGCAAAGGCGGGGGCAACATCAGCAATACCGATTACATGATGGAGCTTGTGCCACTCCCTCCGGCGGTAGTTTTCCACTACGATCTTCCCTTGGGAGAGAAAGTATGGATCATTCGAAGGAAAAAATACGGCGAGAACGATTGGGTCCTGGTGGGGAGATATGCTGTTCAGCAGGGTAAATACGGCTGGGTGCACGGGTCTAATCTGAACGTTACGGATTAAGCATCATATTTTGCACGGGTTGTATTCGTTATGTACCATTATTGCCTTAAATCAGGCAAACTGGTACGATACATCAGCTGAAAATAAGCATCTTTACTCCAGGATTAATTATGTTTCAAATCAACCAACACCTGCTGGATTATTACAAGGGAATCAAGCCGAATGTCGGATACATCTATTACTTTCTGGCTGAAAATCTAAAAAACGTTCCGCGAGACCAGCTTAAGATCGGTATCGGATTTTATCGTTCCGACTGGATCGACGGGAGTTTCCTGTTCGAATCGGATTCATATCTTTTAAAATCACTGAAAGAATTTCTTGCCGGACTTTATCTCAAGGCTGGCGGATTCGCTGTCTGGTCCGAATGGACAATGTACCATTCAAGATTGTGGGCAGCCGTGGGTATCAGCCGGCTGATGGGATATGGAAGCTTTTACCTCACCGGACAGGGTCCGATGATGATCCTCAGGAAAGAACTGGATGAAATTCCAAGCGTCATGCCGACAAGGGGCCCGAACGGAAAAGAAATCGATCCATCAGACACCGGATACCTGGTTTATCGCGATCCCGGAGGCGGAGCTCACCTCAGGAACTGGAAAGTATTTTATGTAGTGTTGAGCGAAATTCTCGGAAAAGCCGGACTCGAAAATGTCGAGGAAGAAATTCTTCAGGCGATCAGCGAAAATGATCCCGAGACCCGTTTCGTCATCAAAGCCGACGAGGAAATTTTCGGGTTTCCCAGCGCGTACAAGGTCGAGCAGTTGGACCAGAATTCGGCGATAAAGAGGATCCAGCAAACCAACGCTGCTCATCTTAACGACTGGCTAGGTACCGAGGCACAATTCGACGCCGGCGGTTTTACCGAGGAATTCAAAGCATATTACAAATTCATGGTTGACCATTACGGACGCGAGGATGAACTTCCCGATCCGCTAAGCCTTCTTGAACATGGCATTTCCTGGTTCCTGTCTTGCCTGTCCGAAGAGCTTCGCCCGGCTTACAAAACCCGCTACTACGACCTGGTCCATAGGTTCGCCAGATCTGAAACCGATTCAAAAATGATCCTCGCCTGGCTCGACGAAATCACCAACATCAAGGTGACAAATTAGGCACGATTTAAAAATAAATTTGAAAATTATTTTTTTACCCGGTTAAAATCGGGTAATATTTTTTTTGTCCGTAAAATGGCGATAATAACCGATATAGTTGTAATTGGCGGAGGACATGCAGGAATCGAATCTGCGCATGCGGCAGCATCCCTCGGCGCGAAGGTGGTCCTGGCAGCTGTACGTGCAGACAGGATCGGATGGATGCCGTGTAATCCGTCAATCGGCGGACCCGCCAAGGGTCACCTGACAAGGGAAGTCGACGCTCTGGGCGGGCTTCAGGCGCGAATTACAGATGAAACTACTCTGCATATCCGATGGCTGAACACTAAAAAGGGACCTGCTGTCCAGGCCCTGCGTGCCCAGTGCGACAAGCCGAAATACGCCGAAGTGTCCCAGAGGCACCTGAATGAAAATCCCAACATCACGATCATGGAAGGTATTGTCACCGACCTGATTGTGGAAGAAAATTCCGCCCGTGGAGTGATTTTCGAGAATGGAGCAGTTGTCCACTCGAAGTCGGTGATTCTTGCGACAGGAACATTTCTAGGCGGGATGATCTATCGTGGCGAAGAACGAATAAGTGCCGGTCGCGACGGTGAAGCTCCGGCAATCGGGCTTGCCGAGTCACTCAGAAAACTAAACCTTCCAATGGCACGATTGAAAACCGGTACAGTCCCGCGTATCAGCCGCGACAGTATTGATTTCGAC
>DASWIV010000295.1:0-6142 GCA_036397475.1 bacterium | reverse complement strand
TAGCTCGTATTGCGGCTTCCGGATCGAGCTCGCACCCATCGACATCCGTCATCGCCGCAGCATGAATAACGATATCGGGCTGGTGAAGATAAAATACACTGACGACCTCATCGACCTGCGTTATATCCATTTCATCGAGGTCGACACCAGCGACCTTGAAATCCGCCTGGAGAATTTCCATCAGCGCCTGGCCAAGCTGTCCCTTGTATCCGGTTACAAGAACCGTTTTACGCGGGTCACCGGTATTGTCGTTGAGGGGGTCCATGTCGGGGATGTCGCCTTCGGGCAATTGCGTAAAATCCCCGGGCGAAGGAAATTTCTCTTTTTTCTCGGGTCCCATACCGTCTCCAGTGCGATTTTATGCGACGGATTATATCAGAAAAGGTGGGAAAAATATGATTCAGGGCAACAATAAAGGAATGAATTTGCCAGCGGAATTGCGCCAACCGCATTTAAGGGTAGTATAATGTGAATTAGAAAGACAGGATCAGTCAACGTGAAGCAAGGATTTTTCTCAGCGGCTTTATTTTTATTATTGTTCCTCCTCTCGTGCGGAGGCGGTTCAACTCCCGACCCCGTCAACCCCGATCCGGAACCGGATCCCAAACAGCAGAATAAAATGGAGCCTATCAATCCCATGGGATACGACGTCAGCGGGTTACGGGTGCCATTTCCCGATTCAACAGAATATGTCTGGTATCCCGACAGCGACCTGCCCTACGAGGAAGTCATTGAGTACCATCCTGTCGAAACCATCAACGATATTTACCTTTACACTCACCTGCATCGTCCGGCATTTTCATCCGCGGAAAAGCCGTGCCACGGGCTTGTCCTGATCCCGGGCGGAATTCAGAGAGGGGTAGCGTGGCATCAGAAATGGCGTCGCGCAAATGCGGATAACTGGGCAAAAGCCGGATTTATTGTCATCGACTTTGATTTTGAGGGCCGTGGAAATTCTCCGGGCGAAGAGGACATGTACGGGCCCAATCACCGGGAAGATCTCAGGGCTGTCATCGAATACATGAATTCTCGCGACGATGTCCTGCCGAACGGAGTCGGGATCGTCACTTCTTCATGGGGAATAACTGTCGCGTCGGCTGCACTCGCCCAGTATCCAGAATTAAACGTGAGATTTCTGGTCGATCTTGAAGGCTCGCAGGACCGCTATGTCTCGACCCGGTGGAACGATCCGTTCTGGGTTGATCTACTTGGAATGGGACACACGACCGCCGACGATGAGTACTGGGATCCGCGCGAGGCCATTACTTTCCAGCCCGGGATTACTGTTCCGTACATCAGAATTCAGTCAGATATGGATCACGCACTCGACTATTTTTACATCGACCATGCCGCAGCCCTTGTTAACGCTGCCGTCAACGGATTGAGCACTTACTCACGCCTGAATCACAACAAACCTGATCTTTTAATCGATGTGGATAATCCACAGAATTACACGTGGGAAGAGATCGACGGTATCGATATTGATTATTACAACTATGTCCTCGAAGCCGCTATGACAGTTTTTCCCGGCGAATGATCTCCGTGTCAAAGCAAAACGGATTATAAATGAGACAAAATTTCATTTTCATTGTCTGCACTATCATTTTCATCCTGTCGGGTTGCACCGGCAGTTCGAGCGCGAATCCGGTGGCTCCTGTCAATAATCTTGAAGGAAACCTGGATACCAAGGTTGACCCTGACATTGATGATAATCCGGGAGATAACTCTGAAACTACCGGAAATAATTCTCCTGAAGTGGAGGATTACAAGTGGCATCCCGATCTGTCAGAGCCATACACCGAGATAACGGAAGATGTGGCCATCGAATCGACAAACGGAATTTACCTCTATGCCCACCTGCATAAACCATCCTTCGCATCTGCGGAAATGCCCTGCCACGGATTGATCCTGGTACCGGGTGGAACTCAGACCGGAAATGCCTGGCACGCGTCCTGGAAAAAAAGCAACACGAGGCATTGGACCCAGGCTGGATTTATCGTAATAGATTTCGATTTCCAGGGACGCGGCAACACCCCTGGCGAGGAAGACTGGTATGGGCCGGTCCACCGGGAAGATTTAAAGGCAGTTATCGAATACATGAACCAGCGTGACGATGTCCTGCCGATAGGGGCAGGCATCGTTACATCATCATGGGGAATTACGGTCGCTGCGGCAACACTTGCAGAAAACAAGGACCTAAATATCAGGTTCCTGGTCGACAAGGAAGGATCGAGCGACAGGTATTCATCCACTCAATGGGACGATCCATACTGGATTGATTTATTGGGAAACGGGAACGACACATCGGTCGATGAATACTGGGATCCACGGGAATCGATCACGTTCCAGCCGTACATCACCGTGCCATACATCAGGATCCAGTCAGACATGGATCACGCCATGGACATTTTTTATGTGGATCATGCGATAGCGCTGGTGAACGCCGCTGTGGAAGGCCTGTGCCCGTACGTGCAGCTAAATAATATGCAGGTATTGAGGCCACTTGATGCTGGCGACATGGATTCTATCGACTGGGTGGATATTGATAACCTAGATGATGAATTGTACATGCAGGTCATCAAGGCATCGGTTTCGGATTTCACGGGAAAATAAAAAACATGCACAGACGAATTCGTGCATGCCACGATATTCAATCTCCTTACCTGTCTACTTCGCCGAGTACGATATCGATCCCGCCGAGTATTGCGACAAAATCCGCGATTAAGCCGCCGCGTCCGACATAGTCCAGGCTTGTCAGATTCACGAAACTCGGAGCGCGACAATGGACGCGCCATGGCTTATCGGATCCATCACTTACAAGGTATACGCCAAGTTCACCGCGTGGACTTTCAACCGCCGCATAGGTTTCTCCGGCTTTGGGCTTTATGGTCGCAGGAAGTTGCGCCATGAAATCGCCCGGCTCTGAATCTTCGAGCAGGTCGAGGCACTGATTAATAATTCTGACCGACTCGTACATTTCACCGACGCGAACGTCGTACCGTCCGAGCAGATCGCACTTGTCGGATACCTGGACATCAAATTCCAGTTCCGGATAAATTGAATAAGGCTCTGTCCGGCGAAGGTCGTACGGGATCCCCGATCCGCGAAGGTAGGGACCACTGCACGACCAGGCGACAGCGTCATCAGGCGATAAATACCCGACATCGATCACGCGCATCCTGAAAATTTCATTCCCGGTGAACAGGTCCTCGTAATCGTGGATCCTGTTCGGCATTTCTTTCATCAGTGCGCGTGTCGCTGACTGCATCCTGTCGTCCCAGTCGCGCATTACTCCGCCGATGCGGATGTAGTGATACGTGAGCCGCGATCCGCACTGCATCTCGAAAATGTCGATTATCTTTTCGCGTTCGCGGGTGCAGTACATCAACATTGTGGTGGAGCCGAGGTCGTTCGCGAATGTTCCAAGCCAGAAAAGGTGCGACGCAAGTCTTTGAAGCTCTACCGTGACCACCCTGATAATTTCAGCGCGGCGTGGCACTTCAACTTCCATCAATTTTTCTACCGCCATGCAGTAAACATGATTATTCGCCATTGCCGACAGGTAATCCCACCTGTCGGTATACGGGATCACGACCGGATACTTAACTTCCTCCGATTTCTTCTCAGAGCATCGATGCAGGTATCCGAAATATGGGGTTGCTTTCTTGACCCTTTCTCCGTTCATGTGCAGGAGAACTCGCAGGACACCATGGGTTGAAGGATGCTGCGGTCCCATGTTAAGGAAAAAATCGTCAGTTTCGACATTAGGATCTTCTACATTTACGGGGCTGAGTGTGTACGACATGGATAACTCACCGGAAGTATGGCTTATTTCTTGCGCTTCCGGGCAATATGTAATACGAACATGGAGAGTAATGCAAGGCCAATCAGGATTAATGAGATAATTTGATATGCGTTTCCGGCACCCTGCATCGGCTACTGACCGAAATTCCAGTAGAAAATTGCGGTTCCCCACATGTTTTCACCGAAATACCCGACCTTCCCTTCAATACCGGCCTGCGTCGAAAAATCCCACCCCAGCATAGCGAAGGGACCCGCAGGCCAGTCGATAAAATCATCCTCAAGAAAAAATGCACCGGCACCGGCTCCGGCATAAAACCCGTAATCCTGGTTAGGGGCGCGTTTGAATTCCGTGTACCAGGTACCCCAGACAAATCCGAAATTGTTGTCTCCGATACCTCCACGGTCCTCGCTCATCAGGAAATCGACTCCGTATTGGTAATCCGGCTGCCTTATCTTGATGCTGAATGCAGCGGATTCGTTGGCGTCATTATCTGAACCCTGGTTAAATCCTGCTCCAAGCGAAATCCCGTCCATAAAATCGAAGACTTCCGCGCTCGCGGGAACGGCTGTCAGCAGAAATATCGCAAGGCCAAAAATAATTATCGGATATTTTCTCATGCTGTCCTCCTCCTAGAAATGCCAGTACGTCACGACTGAATAGATCGAAGGATCGTAGTATCCGTACTTGAATTCAAATCCCCACTGCTCACTGTCCCATCCGAGTAACGCGACGTATCCGAATGAATTTTCAAAACTGGATTTATTCACCATCAGACCTCCACCCATTCCCATGTACGTTGAGTTCCCTTCTTCTGGATGAAGGGTGTACCTGACAGCGAGCCACGCCAGCCCGAACTGGTCGATATCGTCTCCCGTGTCGCCATCGTAGAACAGCTCCAGACCGCCTTCGACAGTTTCTGACCAGTATTTGCCGCTGAGGACAAATGGACCCACATCCTCATCGCCGAATCCGGCCCCCAACCCGGCGGACAAACGCCCGTCCAGCCCAAAATCCGGAAACGCCATCGCAGGAGCGGCTGTCAGAAAAATCGACAGCATAAAAATTACTGGAAGGCAGATTCTTTTAAGCATGCCACGTCACCCTCTGAAAAGATTAAGTCATTTTAACTTATATAAATAATTATCTCTATTAAGATTGGATTAAAGACCAAAGAAACGGTTCATAACCATGCAAAAAGGCCGACATTCTGCCGGCCGGATACTTCTTCAACAGCAAAACTTCCGTCCACTTTCCGGTGAACGAAAGTCTTACATTCAATTTCTCTTCCAGTATTACTCGTCTCCGAGATGGTAATAGGCTACGAACGAGAAAATACCCGGATCAAACCACTGGTATTTAAGTTCGAGGCCCCATATTTCGGAATCCCAGCCAACGAGGCCTACAGGACCGAATGAATTCTCGAAGCCTGTGTAATCTTCGAACAATCCCGCGATTCCTATTCCGAGATATGTCGCTCCCTCATCTTCGACATCGACATCGTAGCGATACGCAAGCCATCCGGTGCCGATCTGGTCGAATTCATCCGCATCGTCGCCGCTGAAGTAAACCTCAGCGCCAACTTCCCAGACATCAGCCCAGTATTTGCCGCTGAGGACAAATGGTCCTGGCTCGACATCTTCGCCGAATCCGTATCCGAGTCCAAGTGAGAATACGCCCATGTCATAGTAATTGTCCTGGGCATATGTGGGAGCCGCGACAAGCATAATGCCAAGAGCTAAGGCAAGTAGAATTACTCTTCGCATGTTGTCTTATCTCCTCCTTGCTTTGATGTGTTTAAGATGCCCTGGCTTTATTCTTCCAGAGCCATGCGATAATTAAAGTGCTATTGTACACAATTTATCAGGATGTGTCCCGTTTTTATGAGACATCCTGAATAATATTTAACATTTTTAAACTTAATTAATATCGGCTTATCGACGAAAATTTGGCGGGACATCGTCAGAATTGAATTCCAGTTCGGCGTCTTCCTTCATCATTTTTATCTGCTGCTCGTCAAGATATGCCCGAATCGCCTGCATATCTTCCCACTTCCCGTAAAGCGGATACTCTTTCCGGAGTGGGAATCCGATAAATTCCTCATCCAGGAGGATCCTTCGCAGATCTGGATGATTTTCGAAAACGACACCGATCATGTCGTAAACTTCGCGTTCCTGGAATTCAACGCCAGGCCATATTTTACAGAGGGATGGCATGACCGGATTTTCCCTGTCAGCCACCTGGACAACCAGAGAGATCTTTCGATACCCATGCTCAGGGGAATCACCCGGTTTTGGCAGGCTCGCAAGCGAGTAAACAACGTCGAACCGGTCGATCTTG
>DASWIV010000294.1:0-3709 GCA_036397475.1 bacterium | reverse complement strand
ATTGCCATGAAAGGAAATACCAAGATAATTGTTCTGATAATCGTATTTGTAGTCCTGCTGCTTGCGATTCTCGGATTAAGGAAAAAGGAAACATCGGTTCAGGATGAGCTGCGTGGCGAAATGACACAGCCACTGTTCCCTAACCTGACAGCCGATCAGATATACCGGGTCGAGATCAATTCCCTCCAGAATGAAAGCCTCCTGTTCAAAAAGGAAGCTGGAAGCTGGGAAGTCTCTCTCGGCAAGGACATCATGAGTGAATTGATGGCTAACCAGGGCAACCCCAGTGCTGCTGCTGTGGATATCCCGCCGCAAACGAATCCAGCTAATGATCCCGGTCCCGCCGGTGACGGCTTCAGGCACTTCTATCGCGCCCAGGGAGACCGGATCGATGGGATGCTGGAGACCCTGATAGGCCTTAAAAAAGGCACGATCGCGACATCCGATCCCGAAAAGCACTCCAGCTTCGAAGTGGCTAACAATATCATCGGGACAGAAGTCAAACTCTACGACCAGAACATGAACGAGAAAGCTTCCCTCATAATCGGGAAGGCGGACTTCGGCGCGATGCGAACCTATGTCAGAATTCCCGACCATGACGAGGTTTACAGCGTAGCCGGTTCGCTCCAGTTAATGTTCTCACCAACCCTGATGCAGCTGCGTGACACCAAGATCTTCGACGTGCCCCCTGAATCTATCTCCCGCTACGTCTCGACTGACAATGATACAGGCATTACTGTCACGCTCGAAAAACTGGAAGGCATATGGCAGGCGACCGACCAGGATGGAACCGTGTTATCGACCGTAATGGAAGATGTCGATAACCTTCTGTCATCGATTGGCTCCCTTTCCGCTTCATCATTCGTGGATCAGAACGACCCAAGCATGAGAATGGGGATTGAGAACGAAGAAGAACCATTCTTCGGACTGTTAACACCCCACGCTGTCATCACGTTTGAAACAACGATGGGAGACACTCATATCGTAAATATCGGAAAAAAAGAAGGCACTACCTATTACGCGGCTGCGGGACGAGACCCCAATGACATCTTCAAGCTTTCACAGACCTCTATCAATATTATCCGCCTCAACGCCGACAGCCTTTCGGGAGCTTCCGAAAGCGATGAAGTCACGTCGGATACCCCGTTGAATACCGGACAGCTGGAGGAGATCGATCCGGAAATCCTGATGGAGCTCGGTCTGGGTGACGGAAATTAATCGAATTTGAAAAGGTTGAATAAAATTTGATCCGGGATTTCGTCCCGGACTTTTTTTTTTGCCCTAAAATATTAACCCCCCGCTGACGAATCAGCGGGGGGAATTGTCTTGTTGGTTTTTTCGCACCCAACAGTGCGATGCTAGTTAGCGGGGGGAAGGATATGCTCCCTTCCGCAATCGGAACAGAATTGTACTCTGTTCCCCGCGAAATCGAGGCTTTTGACGTTGAACGACTGACAATATGGGCAGCCGACCAGCGTCATCATGTCTTCAAGGTAGTCAAGGAAATCTTCCATGTGCTCCTTTTGAGACATGTCCACCTTCCCATCCCTCACAACATCGCCATCGGGTGAGAGAAAGCTCTGGTAGAACCTGAGGTCATTGAGCATTATACTCACTCTCTCATTCGTGTGAGATGGGTACCAGTGGAACTACTTTATGTTAATTTTGAATGTACAAGCTTCCACTCGCCAATACGAGTGCTAACCTGAGTATAAGATAAAAATGCTGAAAATCAATGGCAGAATAAGCACTAAAATAAAAAAATGGCACGAAATTACGAAAAGCTACTTTATCCCGTATCACTTTATAATATATTAGATAACTTCGACATTTTCGCAGATTTCTTAATTCGCCTTTGCGGTCGCCCCGCGAATTATATCTAGCAGAAGATCGTGGCTGGTGCTGTGAAATGTCTCCGAGATTGCGATCACGGTACCCTCCCCGTCGAATACAACCACATAGGGCTGCCTGGTTATGTTTAGATCGGCGTGGAGTGTGCTGTCTTCATCCAAAAGCATCGCGAATTCCGTGTTCCCCGACTCTACCAGCCAGTCAATTATATCCCAGTCTCCCGACTCTGTCACCCCGAACACGTAAAGGTTTTCATAACCAAAGGTGTTGTACAGCTCCTTCTGAAAACCTACCATCAGATCGATCTCCTCATCCGACCCTATCATCACCGAATGAGTAGACAGAAAATGAAGAACAGTTGGTTTCCCAAGTGACACCGCCTGCGCAAGCGACCACTGTCGCCCTCCCGCGGTTTTGGCCTCGAGGGGGCGGAGTTCGTTGTCCTGCGTGAAATTCGTCCCCAGCAGCAGCGGCCAGCTACCGACTTCGGAGAAAAGCGTGGGATCGCTGAACTGCCGTAAGCTGTATGGCAGCTCCTTGTCAGGATTATATGTCCCGCTTTCGTATGAATAAGGAAGCCCTGTATCCGATGGAATAAATTCGATCTGCACGAGGTACCATCCGTTATTGATTACCTCGAATACAAAAATGTTATGAAACCTGAGTATGGTCTGCGATCCATTTTCCATGAACGCGTACTCAACCCAGGTGTCCGCCTGGAAAGTTTTGTTCGCTCCCCAGACACCATAGTTGTACGCGACATTCACATCGACGTCGTCAGAATCCTCGTACGCTTTGTCGAACGATTCCCGCGCCTCATCGTAGGTCAAAAGTACCCCGTATTTTACAAGCCCGCGATTCGGATGAATCCACGTCATCATTCGTTCGGTATCTTTTGAAGAGTAGTCCTGGTTGAAATACTGGAACGACGCCGGCGGAGTAACCGCCCTGGCAAGCGGATCCTCCATGGGATTATCAAGAGGCATATCCCGCCCCAGAAATCCCTGAGCTATCAAGATCCCGATCATCAGTATTTTGCCGATTAGGGATATCATTCCTGAAATCATTGTAATTACCTCAATAAAAAATGGCGCTCCGTTAACTGGAACACCATAGCATAGCACGTTTTTGTCTTTTGTCGAAAGGGCTTTCAGAAAATGAAGCTTCCACCGAAAGTCAGGTCGCCATCGATCGTAGCTATCTGCCCTGTCACCTGCGGACCGAAATAGTATCTCAATCCGAAAGTGAAGCCTTCGAATATATTCGATTCATCGGTGTTGAATTCAGCAATCGCGATGAAGTCCTCGACAATCATCACATCAAGGCCGCCGAAAAATTCGAACGTGTCGTCGGAGTCACCGGTGACCAAATTTATCCCGCCATGAATCGACGCGTTTTCGCTCGCATCCTCACCGAAGTAAAAGAACTTACTCGCAACCGCGTAGAATGTCGTTGTGTTCGACCCGCTAACATCATTAAATAAAACTCCCGCGGCTGCTCCCGGACGATTCTCCGATTCCCGCATGAACAGCCACTTTCCGCCGAACGTCAATCCGTCACCGCCGTTCTCCGCGAACGTCCCTCCCGCGCTTATCTCGAACTGTTCCGAAACGGTTCCGGTGAGGTTTGTGGTCCATACCGTGTTTCCGTTGTTATCGAAAAAGTTGAGTGAGATCCACGCGTGTTCAAGTTCGGTTATATCGGCCGTTGGATTAATGATTAAACCTGTTGGACCGTTGATTGTTGGTTCCGCCGAGACAGGCGAAGCGATGAATATAGCCAGAACAAAGGCTACCGATGCAATCAGGACATTCCGCATGGTGCGATTCTCCTTGAAGGAAAAGAGTTGCTTAAACCC
>DASWIV010000293.1:0-7526 GCA_036397475.1 bacterium | reverse complement strand
TTGGTTTATAGTACAGGCCTTCCCGATACGCGGTACTCACCAGTTGCGATAAATTCTGATAACCGGTCTCGTTCTGAGCCAGAAGAACCAGGTGCATATTTTTCTTGCGGTCGGTTGAGTCCTTTTCGTGACGGCTTCCGGGGGCGAGGTAAGCTTCGCATCCGACAATTGGCTTTACACCATGATTTTTGCAGGCTTCGAGGAACTCGATAGTCCCGTACATCACGCCGTGGTCTGTAAGCGCAACGGCGTGCATGCCGGATTTTGCACATCGCTCGGCGATATCGTTGACCCGGGCCAATCCGTCGAGAAGGGAATATTCACTGTGGAGGTGAAGATGTACGAACCGTTCAGCCATTACTACGGTAAAAGTTTAACACTACGATTCAGTTAACCATTTAAAATTAACCGTGCTTAATATTTCGCACGGTTCATCGGCATGAACTGATCAGTATACAGCCGTAATTAATCAACATTCAACGCAAAACCGGCGTATTTCAGTAAACTATATATATTTTAGGTGGAATATCGGCTTTCAATTTCCCTGATTGCACTGTCAACGACATTTGTAAGCAGGGGTAGCTCATCCTTTGCGGCGGACAAAACCGCGATATCGTCGGCGGTTCCCACTTTTCCAAGTGACCTGACAGTGCCCATCAACAATTCGAGCCTGTCGACAGAATTATCGTCAAGAAAACTCCTCAGCCTGGACCTGGATTCGTCAGAATCGACATACCCCAATCCAACCGCGACCGAGAGCAAAGCCGTGTTTCCACCGCGCTGGTTCAATCCGAAATCTTCATCGCCACGGATAATCGAGTCGTAAACGTCGAACAGGAAATCTGGCTGAATTCCTCCAAGCGATTCAATGCCGGACCTGACGATGCGCGGGTCCTCGCTCCTGTCGTGGAGAAGTTCGAGAATTTTTACGGCGATGTCCTGATTACCGCATCTTGCCAGCGCCACCATTGAATTCAGTCGAAGGAAAATTTCATTGGTCCTGTCTTCAACCGCTGCCCAGAGGTCGCCAGCAGCTTCGGGGACTCCAATTTCACCGAGCACGCGTGCGGCTCCACGCCTTGCCCTTGTATCACCCGACATAAACAGGTCGTATGCTTTTCGGGACGTTTCTTCGCCACCGATAGCACCCAGCGCTTTTACAACATCGGTAGCAAGCGCTGGATCGCCAGTTATCAGTAGTGAAAACAGGCTGTCCAGGGAGCTTTCGTCGCCTATCTCTCCAAGTACATGGATAGCTGCACGTTTCGATGTGAGGTTCGATCCGAATGCCGATCCGAGAAGCGACGGCACCACCTGATCCGAAAAAGGAGCCATCCGGATAAGCGCTTCCGATGCAGCGTCCCTGAGATTCACGTTTGGTGTAGGCAGGTAATTGATGTAAAGGGAAAGATCCTGGGGATTGGCTAGTTTTCCCAGTGCTTTCAGGGCGTTGAGTTCGAGAGACGATTCTCCGCCCTGGAGAATTTCAAGAAGGCGTTCCCGCACCTGTGGATGCGGGTCGTTCACAAGTATTGCAAGCGCCAGGTTGATCTCCTTGACATCGCTGCTGTCGAGGAAATTTATTGCGTAGTCACCGGCGTTATCAAGATTCGTTTTCCCGAGTAGCCCAAGTCCGATCAATCGCTCCCGGGGATCATCGGATGAGGTCATTTGGATTGCTATCCCGCCAAGTTCATCGCCGGGAAATTTATCGACGATGTTGTCGGACGCGTAATTACGAACCGAACGGTCGGGATAGGTCATGGAGGATACCCAGAATTCGAGATCCTGCGATTTATCCAGCCATTCGATCATCGATCCCGGAGTTACAGTTCTGCCTGCATAGATCGCACAGACGATCAGGATTCCGACGACGGCAACCACGTACATGTCGATATATTTATGCAGTTTTGAAATCATCCGATAGCCTGACGATAAAGTTCCCTGACATAGCCATTGAGTCGAGCGATATTGGAGTCAGTCCTCGACCCGTGGAGTATTTTAACAATTTCAGAGATCTTTCGGTGCAATATTCCAGCGGTATTGATGGCTACAGGGAGATCATTCAGGAATTGTATCCTGAATTGCGCATGAATCCTTCCGTCCTGCCCTCCGGGGGATAGCCTGTAAATCTCAGTCAGGAGTTCCGATCCGAGGATCCCAACCAGCGCAAAGAAATCAACCCGGTTGTCATTTATTTTTCCGACGTACACATTCTGATGGGCGAGAGCGAAAGTTTCTACATGAGAAATCGCGATCACTATTCTGTCTCCGGTTTTCCTCATAAGAAATCTGCTGCCTTCATGAAATTGAAGAGAAGATACAATTATTCCAGGATCGGGGATGTAGCCAATTTCAGGTGACTTAAAAACGGACATAGTTTTGTCGATTATCACCGGGAAATTATCACTGCGAGATTTTCTTTGGGGGACATTTTTATCGACTGCCTTGATCCCGTGCGAGCCTTCTCTCAAGGTCGCAATGTCGCCAAGCCGCACGAGATTTGAATTGCCGGCTTTAAAGGAATCCAGGACATCAGACGCCAGTGTCGCAGGAATCCTTTCATTATGTGCTCTGAGTAAATTATGGAATACAGAATAACCCTCTTTTAAAGCCTGTTTCCAGGTTTTGGAAGCAACCTTGAGTTTTCTGATGCCTTTTTGTACACGCCTGTCTTTAATAATTACAAAAGTCGACGCGGGTACGTGAGCCCGGTCGAACGCGTGAGACCCGAAGTCAATTAGTTCGATAATTTTTCCATTTTCTTCGCAGACTTTCCTGATGTCGGAATAGCGGGGAAGGACTAGCCATGTGGACGGGGTTATGTATCCAAGCACCCCTCCGGCCTTTAAAAATTGAATTCCCCTGTCTATGAACCACTTGTACCTGTCGAGGCATCCGTGTGAACTTTCGGGAAATCGTGCCCTGTAAAAATTTATCTCAGATTTAAGCTCTTCAGCTTCTCTGATTTTCCCTTCAGACACCAGTCTGGCGACCGGACTTCCCCGTGATGAGAAATTCTGGTACGGGGGATTCCCCGTTACGCAATCGAATGAGTTCAGGCTGAAAGGCAGATTTGAAGGTGCGGACAGCGCGTCAGCGCATTTGATAATTTCGTCAAGAATGGATTTTTTGATGCCGAATTCGCGTTTCAGGTTTCTCCTAGTCAGCTCAACCGCGATCGGATCGATATCTATTCCCCTGATGCAATTTTCAGCGATCCGGTTAAAATCCCGTCCTTTAAATTTCTCCTTCAGGATGGTAATTGATTCAATTAAAAAATATCCTGCTCCGCACGATGGATCCAGAATCAAAGGTTTCGTGGACTTTCTCAGGCTTTCGGAAATAACCGATGAAGCCAGGTGTTTGACAATGACCGGGTGAGTGAAGTAAGAGCCAAGACGCCTCGATCCGGCTTTATCGTTTACGATCCTGATGTGATTTTTATATTCGAAATACCGGTATTCCCTGAGAGTTTCGACAAATCTCCCGGCTTCATAACTGTCTCCAAGGTTTCCATTTTCCAGTATCGGTAGGAGAAATTGCTCGAGATCGATTTCCACACTCCCGTTCCCGGTTGGGTTCCGGTCGGCACCGAGGGTGAATCCTCCGGCTGAAAATTTCATCCGCGACCGGATCTCATCGATAATTCTGTCACCGGAAATACTCACTGATCTTGTGCCATCAGCTTCTCTTGAACGCTTTTCTGAACCAGTCTTCATCCAGTTCGATTATTGTAGGACGTCCGTGCGGACATGTGTAGTACGTCCCATCCTCAATGTGTTTGATCAGAAACTCGATCTCGTCCACCGTGAGCTTGCGTCCCGCTTTAATAGCGGTTTTACAGGCGAGATTTACCGCGAACGCCTTCCTGAATCCGCCGGGCTCCTCTATCTTTTCATCTTCGCTTACTCGTTCAAGGCAGTCGGTGAGCGCTTTCACCGGATCGGATGATTTCAATGCCTGCGGGACTGATCTCAACACATAAGAACGAGGACCCTTGCCTTCAGAAAATTCCTCAATTTCAAATCCCATTTTATTAAGATCTTCAAGGTTGTCATCGATAAGTCCCGCAAGGGTAGGGGGGAGCGTAACCTGCATGGGAAATAACAATGCCTGGCTCGATCCCGCCGCCTCTATCTCCCTTTTTATAAATCCCTCGTAGAGGATCCTCTCGTGCAGGTTATGCTGGTCGATTAAAAATATTTTCTTTCCGCTGTTGTATATCAGGTAAGTACTGGCAAATTGGAGAGTGGCCTCGGACGGTTTCAGCCCGTCCTCGACTCCGATCTCATCAAACGATCTATAAATATGCTGCAGATTTTTATGCTCCGATCTCGCCCCGCCTGAAATTGGCTGTGACATCGGTCCTGAGAAAAATTGTCCATCAGTGGGAGGGTATGGTTGAGATGAAGCCCCTCCGTAATCCATGGGGGCTGTATGGCGTCCGGGCATAACCTCACCGGTCGATGGATCGATCTCGATATTTTCAGATCTTTCAACAATGGGGTTGTGAGCCTGGAGATTCGTTTTGACTGTGCGGTAAACAGCCTCGGTTATCATTCTCGGCTGCGAAAATCTTACCTCGCGCTTATGTGGATGCACGTTGACGTCGACTTCGGCTGGGTCGCATTCGATATACAGAACCGAGACAGGATGGCGTCCTTCCTGCAGGAAAGGGTAATACGCGCGTTCCATCGATGACGCCACCGACAGATCTTTGATGAGGCGTCCGTTGAGAAAAAATACCTGGTCCGTACGCCGGGACCGTGTGGTATCGAGTTTGCTTACTGCTCCTCGCACTGTTACCGATCCGATCAAAGGCGTCAGCTCGATCATATTCCTCGCAACATCGGTGCCATAGATAGCGATCAGCGCATCCTCGATATTTCCGGTTCCCGGAGTTTTTAAAGTATCTTTCCCGTTATGGGAAAGTTTCCACGCGACATGTGTGTACGCGAGCGCGTACGCCGACATCAGCGCCGCAACCCGCGAATATTCCGCCGATGGGGACCTTAAAAATTTTCGCCTCGCCGGGGTAGCGTGGAATAATTCAACAGACTCGACTTGCGTTCCCTTATGCCATGGAATTGTCTGGATTTTTTTCTCGCCATTTTCGACCGATAATTTTGTCCCGGACTCTTCATTTTCAAATCTTGTCGAAATGATGAGGTCGCTGACCGCGGCAATCGAATAAAGGGCTTCTCCACGGAATCCTAGGGACAATATCTTGCCAAGGTCTTCTTCAGTCGAAATTTTACTGGTGGTGTGCCTCCTGATCAGGTTCGGAACATGCTCGGACGGTATACCGTGGCCATCGTCCCTGACCGTGATAGCGCCAATCCCGCCGCTAATGAGCTTTACTTCAATATTCCGCGCGCCGGAGTCGAGCGAATTTTCGATGAGTTCTTTTACGACACTCGCGGGACGCTCGATGACCTCGCCGGCAGCAATCAGCTTGACGATTTCGGGTGGAAGCGTGCGTATGTTGGGTACGGTTAGAGTCAATTATCAGGATTTTACCGCAGATTGGGAATCAGCGCATCCATAAGAGATTTATGAGTGCGCAGGTATGATTGATTCTTCAAAATTTTCTCTTTCTTGTGGACAGCCCGGGATCAGACAGGTAATATCAAATTAAGGATAATTCAATTGTAAGTCTCACCTTAGCTGTAATTCTTAAGCAGATAATTTCGTAAATGTATTTTAATCGCTTGACTTTAAGCATGTCGGGGGCTAAAATCGGATAACAACATGCGGTTATAGCTTAACATTCAATTCCTTACAGGTTTATAAAGGGGCAGACTATGAGGGGACATCCAGATACCGAGCATAACCCGGTCAATAATCCTAAAACTGCCAGATATTCATATTTTTTCCTGGCTGCTTTGATATTCATTTTTTCATTTCTGGCACCGTTTAAATCTCTGGCTTCAGGACTGGCCGAAGACTATTTCAATGCTAATTGCATTTCCTGCCATACGATTGGGCAGGGAGCCCTGGTTGGTCCAGACCTGAGTGGAGTGACCGAAAGGCGAGACAGGGACTGGCTGATAGCATTCATGCAGAATCCTGGTGCGATGATTGACAGAGGGGATCCTGTTGCGGTTCAGTTGAAAGATGCCGCCAATGGGATCGTAATGCCGACCTTTCCGGACATCGATCGCGAAATGGCTGAATTGCTGATTGTATTTCTTGAGAGTAAGTCGGGATCATCAACCAGCCCTGGTGACTCACCTGCACCGGTTGAAGTACAGCAGAATGAAGCATTTACACATGATGAAATAGCCGCGGGAGAAAAATACTTCACAGGCACATCCCATCTCAAAAATAATGGACCTGCCTGCATCTCCTGCCATACAACCAGTATGATCACCGGCCTCGGAGGAGGTCGACTTGGTCCGGACTTAACAATGGTTGTAGAGAGACTAGGCGGAGTCAGATCTATATCTGCCTGGCTGTCAGCTCCGGCGACTGCAACGATGAGGCCACTCTTTACGAGTCACCCATTGACAGATGAAGAGATCAGATCGATTGTCGCTTATCTTGATGATGCATCTAAAAGCGCAGGATCTACTGGCACACCCGGAACGAGGCCATTCGTCACATTAGGAATTTCCGGTACTTTAATCATATTCATCATATTCGGATTGATCTGGAGATCCAGGTTCAGGTCTGTCAGATCCGAGCTTGTTAAATCCGCAACAAGTGGAGGTTATTAAAATGAGTAACGCTTCTGCACTGGACTGGATCAAGGACGAAAGAATTCCAGGAAAGAGATCATGGGAAGAGTTTTACCGAAACCGTTGGCAGCATGACAAAGTAGTCAGAAGTACTCATGGTGTTAACTGTACCGGAGGCTGTACATGGATGATTCATGTGAAAGATGGAATCGTCACGTGGGAGATGCAGGGGCTTGATTACCCGCCACTGGAAAAATCGCTACCACCATATGAGCCACGCGGATGCCAGAGGGGAATCTCTTACTCCTGGTACCTCTATAGTCCTCTCAGAGTTAAATATCCTTATATTCGGGGCACCTTACTCGATAAATGGCGTCAGGCCAGAACGAATTATGATGATCCGGTCGACGCATGGCGCAGCATGGTTCAAAACCCGGAATCCAGGTCCGGGTGGCAGAAAGCAAGAGGTAAAGGGGGTTTCAGAAGAACTAACTGGGAAACTGTCCTGGAAATCATGGCTGCGGCCAACATCCACACGATACTGGAGCATGGTCCTGACAGGATCGCGGGATTTTCGCCAATACCCGCGATGTCAATGATCAGTTACGCAGGCGGATCACGAATGCTCCAGCTAATGGGGGGCGTATCACTTTCATTCTACGACTGGTATTGCGATCTTCCTTGCGCTTCGCCGGAGACCTGGGGAGAGCAGACCGATGTACATGAATCCGCGGACTGGTATAACGCAAAACTCCTGGCGGTGATGGGATCAAACCTGAACATGACACGCACGCCAGACTGCCATTTCGCGGCTGAAGCCCGTCATAACGGCTCCAAGATGTG
>DASWIV010000292.1:0-3760 GCA_036397475.1 bacterium | reverse complement strand
TTTCTAATGAAAATGGGTGATACCTCATTCTATTTTTTGTTGCTGCTTTTGTCCATAAAATCAATCCGCGATCACACCCTCCTGCTGCCTGCATTTGTCCATCCAACCACTTTGCCGTATAATCAATCGCGATCCTTCCTTTCAAGGCAGGTGAATTATATATGCATCACATTAATTCGAGACTTTTTTATGCAGCCATATTTTTCGCTTTCGGATTTCTGTTTAACTCCCCGGTCTACGCACAGGCTGTACGAGAACTGGATGAACTGTCCGATGTAGATATTGTCGAGCATCTTGACGAGTTTGTTCCTCAAGACATCCCATTTTTGACTGACGATGGAGAAGCGGGGACTATCGGGGATTATTTCGACGGAGAGCGTCCGGTAATCCTGACCATGGGATTTTACCGGTGTCCATTGCTGTGCCCGCTCACCCTGTCAGGGCTTGTCAAGGGTTTGAACGACCTGGATGAGACTCCGGGAAATGAATTCAGGATCGTTACGGTCAGCATAGATCCTACGGATAAACCCGAATTTTCGAGAGTGATAAAGGACCAGAACCTTAGCCATATCGACAGGGAAGGCGCGGAAGCTGGCTGGACATTTCTTACCGGCAACGAAGATAGTATCGGGAAGCTTGCTGATAGCATCGGATTTCAATTCAAGTACGATGAAGAAACCCAGCAGTATCTGCATGCCGCGGGAATTTTCATCCTGACTCCGAATGGAAAAATTTCGCGATACCTCTACGGAATGGATTTTGATGCCAACACAATGCGAATGGCGCTGCTAGAAGCCAGCCAGGGCAAGATTGGCACTACTATCGACCGGATCCTTTTATTTTGTTACCACTACGATCCCGAAACAGGAAAATACACACCGATGGCGATGAATATCGCGCAGCTCGGAAGCGCAGCCACACTGGTATTTTTCGGAGTATTAATGGGCAGCATGTGGATCGTGCGAAAGAAGAAAGCCGGAAACGGGGAAGGTCCGGATAATCCCGGCGACGATCAGACAATGGACGCCTGATCCACCAGCATCAGGATCAACAATAACGGAAGATATATCACGCTCGCCAGGAACAGTCTCCTGGCGGCCTTTGTTGTCCTCTCAAAATAGAGCCTTATTCCCAGGACCAGGAAACCAAGCCCCAGAATAATTGCTCCGATAAGGTAGTACCATCCGGAAATTCCGGCGATCGTAATTCCAAGGGTCACCGGGATCAGGGCGAGTGTATAAAGTATGATCATCCGTCCGGTCATTGACCCGTTCATATCGATTACGGGAAGCATTTTAAATCCGCCGCGTAGATAATCGATCCTGTAGAGGCACACCAGTGCCAGGAAATGCGGTATCTGCCAGATGTAAAGGATCGCTCCCAGGATCAACGCTCCCGGTTCCACTACTCCCGACGCTGCTGTCCAGCCGAGTACCGGGGGAATCGATCCGCTGATTCCTCCTACCAGGGTGCAGATAACAGAAATCGGTTTCATCGGTGTGTACAGGAGCACGTAGGATATCGCCCCGATCAATGCGATCAGTGCCGTCAGTGGATCTACAAGAATGTATAACAGGAACAAGCCTATGGTAAGTGTGAGCATTGAATAGATCAGAACCTGTGTGGGATCGAGCCGCTTTGTCGGGAGTGGACGGTTCATGGTCCGTACCATTTTCGCGTCCCTGTCGATTTCCATCCACTGGTTCAGTGCAGCGGATCCCGCGAGCGCGAGCGATCCGCCCACGATCATGGATATCAGCTTTACCCACTCGATTCCTGCATGAGAGCCGAGGATGAACCCGATAACTGCGGTTACCATGGCCAGGATGACAGGCTTTATCTTGGCAAGTTCGAGGTATAGCTTGACTGGATTGCCCGATTTGTCCACCATCGCCATTTTTTTGGCGATAATGTCCGGGTCGATAGTCGATGGAAGTTCCGTGCCCCAGACAGGGGTGTCAGAGAAGTTCGTCATATTAGTAAAAGCCAATTAAAAATTCGAAATAAGCAATTCCAGTTCAAAGGGAAGTATAACGTATCAGGGCAATTGGTCAAGATTTTAAAGAAATTTAATGATTCTAATGATTATGGTTTATGACAGTAGAGACGTCAACGGACATAAAATGTAGGAAATTTGAGAATTAGGCTGCCTTATATTATAATTTAGGCAAGCCTAATTATTTTTTTGAGGCTTTTTCTTATGCAAAAAATATTTATAGTAGCCACTTTATTTTTCGTCGCTGCAACTATCGTTGGATGCACTGGAAATAATGGAGGGCGATCCGGAAGTGCCTCTGGTAAAATTTTTATCGTATCGACAACCGCACAAATCGGCGACGCTGTCTCACATGTCGGCGCTGAATTTGTCGAATCCATGTCGCTGATGGGTCCTGGCATCGATCCCCATACGTACAAGCCTACACATGGCGATGTCGAGCGACTGACCGGGGCGGATATAATATTCTACAACGGAAATCATCTCGAGGGAAAAATGGGGGATATTTTCGAGCAGATGTCCGGCAGCAAGCCTACAGTGGCGGTTGCCGACGGCATTCCCGAAGAACTCTATATTACAAATGTTTCTTTCCCGGGAGCCCATGACCCGCATATCTGGTTCGATGTCGATTTGTGGGTAATGGTTGTCCAGTATGTCGCTGAATCCCTGGCTGAATTCGATCCGGACCATACAGATGAATATTTCGCAAATGCTGAAGCTTATGAAAGTGAACTCCATGAGCTGGACACATATGTTACCAACAGAGCGCTGGAACTTGATGATTCAAGTCGCGTCCTCATTACAGCTCATGATGCATTCGGCTATTTCGGACAGGCGTACAGTTTCGAGGTACGTGGATTACAGGGAATATCGACAGCCACGGAAGCTGGAACGGCGGATGTATCATCGCTAGCGGATTTCATCACCGAGAGGCAGATTCCTGCGATATTTGTCGAATCGTCGGTTTCGCCAAGGACAATTGAAGCTGTCCAGGCGGCGGTTGAATCGAGAGGATATAATGTGGAAATAGGCGGCCAGTTATTTTCAGACGCCATGGGGGAACCCGGAACGTTCGAAGGAACTTATATTGGAATGGTCACGTACAATATTGATACAATAGTCGACTCGTTGTCCCGCTGAGAATCCGCATGGTAGATACTGAAAATAAGAATGGGGATGGGGAATTATCCGATCACGATACTCCCGCTATCCAGGTCAACGACCTGACAGTCGCATATCGCGATAAACCGGTACTATGGGATATCGACCTTAAGATTCCGCAGGGCGTATTGGTGGCGATTGTCGGTCCCAACGGGGCCGGGAAAACCACGTTAATAAAAAGCATACTTGGATTAATAAAGCCTGCGGCCGGACGTGTGAAAATTCTCGGCAAGGATTATCACAGGGTGAGGCATCTGGTCGGCTATGTGCCACAGCGTGGAAGTGTCGACTGGGATTTTCCCGCGAATGTGCTTGATGTGGTGATGATGGGTTCTTATGGCGCCGTCGGATGGATTAAGCGTCCGGGAAGGGCAGAACGGGACCTCGCATTTGAATCCCTGACGAAAGTCGGCATGGAAGAATTCGCAACGAGGCAGATCAGCCAGCTATCGGGCGGTCAGCAGCAGCGAGTTTTTCTTGCACGCGCGCTTCAGCAGGATGCGCAGCTCTACCTGATGGATGAGCCGATGCAGGGAGTCGATGCGACAACCGAACGGGCAATAATCGGATTGCTGAGGGATATAAAGGATAAAGGACGTACGG
>DASWIV010000291.1:0-22905 GCA_036397475.1 bacterium | reverse complement strand
CCTGAACGCCCTCAAATTTCTCGAATCCGATCCTTGCACTACTTGCGTAAGTACCAGCAATGTCCAAAAACTTCCAAATGGTGATGTATCGGTTGATGTGTCAATCACGCATCCGTTTAAAGATCCAGCATTCACTGGGTTTGATGTTCGCGGCATAATAATGTTCCCTGGTTCTCAGGTTATTCCGGATGAGAAACTAAGAGAGCTCGCTGGATTGCCTCCGTTGGTAACAGGCTTGAAAGCACGATGGGCTACACATCTCAAGGGCGATGCCGAGTTGATGAATACAGATGGGTATACCAGTGCTTTTTCACCTGACGAAATGCATGATTCCTGGATTACTGAAGATCCATGGGAGTTGGGAATCGATGATCTGCCTATTTTCGGTTATTATCCAGGAATCTTTGCATCAGGCCAAAACATTAGTACAATACATGGATATAAGCATTTCTGGTCAAATGAAATTCGTCACATGTTTGAAGTGAACAAAACCGTAACGAGGACATATATAATTCGACCTCCTTCTGCAGGGCCAATAGAAGCATCATATGCTGTCTATGCGCACTGGTTTGAACCAGATGTGGTCCCGGTTGTGAATCCTGCAGAGGATTTTCCTCCACAGGCGAATTCCCCGCTTCCATATGAGTTCTGGGTAACCCAGGATGAACCTATTGACCCTGATAAGGATGGATTTGAGCAATCATCCCATCTTCATTGGCACATTAAAACCTGGCAACAGTTTAATCTGAAATACTGGCTTGGCTCTCAGATGGATGTAATGTATAAGAACACATTGGGTGCGGACTTTATGCACCAATCAACTGGCGATCCTGATGATTATCGGGCTACTGATTTCGAGACAACGGGATACGAAAAAATTCCCGGTGGACTTCCAGGCAAATGGCCTTATTTGCTCTCATTCGAAGTCCACGATCCTGATGGAAAATTTGCACCTCCAATTGCCGTTGAGAAGTTCATTTTTTATATCGATATTGCTGAATCTGACGGCGAGTAAGTCAAATCGTTCCATTTGAACCAAACTACCCAATCCCGGCATTTTCCGCCGGGATTTTTTGATATACGAATGGAGAATTTTCAGAAAAACTGATTGAAGCCCACAGTTAACTCGCTGCCGTTCTCGCCAATTCCATAGTCTATTCTGAGAAGCAGGTTGTACGGAATGAAATATCCCGTGTAAAGTCTAAGGCCGGCGCCATAACCGTATTCAAGATCAGATAAACTTAACTCGTGGCCGTCCCACGCCCGTCCCATATCGGCAAATAAAACGCCCTGGAAGATATCCGGCTCGGCGATAAACCTGTACTCGAAATTCATGGCGAGTAGGCTCTTGCCACGGTGTGTGCCGCCGGTATAGCCACGGACCTGCCAGTCGAACGGGAGCAGTTCATAATTCGGAGGATCGCCTGTAAGGTACGAATACATTACACGTCCACCCAGGACATTTCTTCCGTCGTATACATCGATGAATTTCGCGTATGTAACAGTATGCCTGGTAAAGCTGAAGTCGCTAAGGGAATAATCACCCGAGAATTCATCCTGGATGCTCCAGTAATAGCCATCTGTCGGGAAAAATCTGGAATTCAGGTAACCGCCGCTTAAGCCGAAACTCAACACACCGACATTCCCGTCCGGGATCATCGCTCCGGACCAGAAAAACTGGTCGTCCGTACCGAAACTCTTGAACGGGTCGCCGAATTTGTCCGTCTCGACCTTATCGTACTTAAACCCCGCATTTACAAGGATATTTCCCTGCCACCGGGTTCCATAGGTCATCGAAAATCCGGTTCTGTCGATAAGGTAGCTTTCACCAGTAGAGTATATGTCATCCAGCCTGACAGAATGGCTCGAGTCAAGAATATGCCCTTCGACATACATCGAGTTATGGCCACCAAGAAACTGGGGGTCCTGCCAGCTGAATACGTAATAAGAATCATCCTTATTTCTGAAAGCGCCGATAGTCACGGTATCTGCCGTTCCAAGGAAATTTCTTTCGCCGATCACGCCTCCGACCTGGGTGGGGGAAATAAACCATGTTCGCCGCGATCTGACGTCGCACGTGATAATTAAGGTGCCTTCTTCTTCGCCCGGTTCGTGAGTGAATTCAGCGTACCAGTAAATTCCGTTGAGGCTGAGTATCCGATTCTTGGACAGGTCGAGGTCTCTCTTGGAAACCGTATCGCCGATCCGGAACGTCATCTGGCGCCTTACAGCCCACTGGCTGGTGACGAGGTCGCCGATCACGATAATGTCCGCGACAATTCCTATCGGGGTGGAATCGTCCGTCACCTCCACAGGCTGGCCTTCACCGTCCTCTTCAGGGAGACCGGTTGATGTTGCGATGTCCTGGTTGAATGCCTGGCTTTCGGAGTCCTGCGCGAATGAAATACCCGGAAAAATCAGTATTGCCATCAGCAGGGCGGGAAAAATGAGGTATTTGTGAGCAAAAAATAGTTTAATCATAAGCATTGGCCCTGCGATTCTCGATTTCCTGTTGGTTCCATGATTATATCAGTATCGCCATTAAAACGCATAAAAATTCCCTTATATTCTTAAAATATGTTTAAGCGGCATCAGATAATTGAAGTAAAATTTCTAATTGTGCATCTAATACTATACTGTGAACTCCCGCATAGGGACACACGGAGTCGTCACTATGAAAAGTCCCGAAATCGAGAAATGTACAAAGATTGGGAGCAATAAAAAATTATCAGCGCTCCTGATGCACCAGCTTAACCAGGTCGAGGAAGATGAAGTTCTGAATCACCTTAGAACCTGCCCGAAATGCCTTTCCAACATCGCCCTTATCCTTCAGAAACAGGTAAATCTTGACACGATGGATAAGCTCGGTTACCCACCATTTTAAGCGGTTCTGAAAATTTAAAACCTGAATTGGTCGCCCTGCAGGCGCCCCGATTCGTCAATCAGTACAAGCGCAGTCGCGACGCTTCTCGATCCATGCGGCAATCCGATCTCCGGCTCATCCATATATCCGAACGCCATTGATGTCGACGATCCCCCGTCGAGATTCATCGCTGAAGTCGCGCCAAGATCCAGCATTGTCCACGCGAGTTCCTGGAGTGTAGCCCCTATACTTCGTCCCGTTGTTGGACTTTCCACGGTCACTAAATAAAGCCTGCCGTAGTTATCAACACCGACAGCAGTCCTTGCGGATCTGCCATTTGCGATATCCCTGCCGATTTCATTTTCTTCGACCGTCAGATGAACAGCCCCATTCAGCGTCAGCATCGGACCACCCTGTATGGAATGCAGAATCTGTGGTCCGTTATCATCCTGTTTAATTTCTATATCTACCTGTTCCTGAACTCCGAGCAATGCAAGGGGAGGGTTTCCCCCACGGGACCATAATATTGTCCTGTCCGAAAAATCTTCGATATCGTCCTCGGTAAGGTATTCGACAAATTCATTGAACAGCACAGCTTTCAGCCCGGGCATGTCCTCGCGGATTCTTGCCGGATGTCCGGGAGTCAGAAGCGCGAGCTGTCCGAATCCTGGATGCCTGTTAATATTTTCGGTGGTCCACCGAAGTCCGGAAGAGGATGTGATATCGGCATATATATCCGGGTATCCGATCTCGTACCGTTCATTTTCGTAAATCATCAAGGCCGGGCGATAAAAAACGGGAGGGGATTTGATCATTCCATCCTGAATCACCATCGACAGGCTTATCCCGGGCCACATGAAATAGCCGCCATTTATACCAACAGCTGAACGGCTTCCGTCGACTATATTCTGAACAGTTGAAATTTGATTCTGAGTAGTGTCCGACGCGAAAAATATTCTCGGACGAAGCCTGCTTTTCGCCGGGTCGAGAATAACCGCGTGCACCATACGCTGTCCGGACGGTGTGACGTAGCGTTTCGCGTAATAATAAGCACCCTCATCGAGGATTATCTGTTCCATCGCCTGCCTGAACCGCAGCAGGCAGGCTACATCCAGAATCCGCGAATCCGGTTGAGACATGACTTCATAAAAAAGCGCTGCCTTTGACTCAAGAACAAGGGTCGTGCCTTCCTCATTGCAGTTGACCCTCAACTGGGTCAGGACCGGCACACCGGAAAAATTGTATTCCTCGTAGACCGGAATGTCCGGATTACAGACCATTGCAGGTATCTGGATCACGAGTCTCGGGGGTGAATCCAGCTCGTACATTCGGTAGGTTCCGTCGAGTATCCCATCCAGCCTCAATAGAAGCATGTCGTCGTCCCACGATACGAACACCCAGGGGAATGTCCTCAGGATCATACCGTAGCTGTCGTTTGCAAGCGCCCGGTTCACGGGTACTATCGCCAGAAGCGAAAAAAACGCGATACCCGTAAGTAACGCTTTAAATGATTTCATCATAAGCATAGATGAAAATTTCCTGGTTCGGTTCATTTATCGTGGGATTTTCATGCGCCTGATGCTTCGCTTATGGAATTTACGGGCGCGGCGCCCTCTTCAACCATAGCTCCCAGCGACCTTAATTTGCTTACGATATCTTCATAGCCTCTGTAGAGGTGATTCAATCCACGTATACGTGTCCTGCCGTCAGCCCATAATCCACCGATAACAAGTGCCGCCGCCGCCCGGATATCGGGGGCGTTGACCTCGCATCCTCTTAATCTCCTGCCGCCGTTTACAAGCGCGCAATTTTCGACGACCCGTACTTCGGCTCCCATGCGAACAAGTTCATTTGCCACAAGGAGCCTTCTTTCAAATATTTTTTCGACAAAAATACTTTCGCCGCTGGCCTTAGTCATCATAGCCATGAACGGCGGTTGTACATCGGTACTGAATCCGGGATAGGGGAGGGTCCTGATATCGACTGGCCTTATTACATCAGGTGCGTCAACGCTGATTGTTTCCGGTTCGGTGGTGATCCTGCAACCGGATGCCGATAATATTTCGAGTGTCGCGGTCATATGGTCCGGACGTACATTTGTCAGCTTGATATTTCCGGCGGTAATTCCACATGCGATCATGTATGTCGCCGCTTCGACTCTGTCGGGAATAACTTTATGCTTCGATGGATGGAGTTCACTTACGCCCGTGATGGTAATTTTATCTTCGCCGGCGCCTGTGATAATCGCTCCCATACTGAGTAAAAATTCAGCAAGGTCGAGAATCTCAGGTTCTTTCGCCGCATTTTCAATGGTCGTCGTTCCTACGGCGAGCGACGCTGCCATCATAATGTTTTCTGTCGCGCCAACCGATGGAAATCCCAGCCGGATCGTTTCTCCATGCAGTTTGGAAGCGTTGTCAGTCCTGATGACGGTAGCTTCGTGGTTCGGCTCGATAATCGCACCCAGCGACTGCATCCCATCGAAATGCATGTCGACTGGCCGTGTCCCCAGGCTGCATCCGCCGGGCGACGGCATAACGGCATAACCGAACCTGGCCACAAGAGGTCCGAGAACCAGCACACTCGCACGCATCTGCCGGACAAGCGAAATATCAGGCTCGTAGCGGTTTACGTCGATTGTATCGATTTTGAGTGAATCGCTGCCGGTCCAATCAACCCTCGCGTTGAGGGATTCGAGCACCTTGATGAGGGTAAATACGTCGCGAAGGCGTGGAACGTTCTCAATATATGATGTTCCGGCAGTGAGTAGCGACGCTGCCATTATAGGAAGGCATGAATTTTTCGCGCCGGAAACACGGATTGTTCCGCTTAAATTCCTGCCGCCTTCAATGTCGAGGTAATCCAGTGTGTCAGACATAACCCTCTGTACCGGTTGAATGGACATACTACCACATCCTGCTGATTACCCCACTAAAAACAGGGTATTTTTCAATATATTGGGTACTCATTCACTTACAGTGCCATAAGTCGGTTTCGATAATAACATCCATAAAATATTAAGTTTCATTAACAGGAAAATGGGGATTATAGAGGATTTATGGGGGATTTTCTCATGCACTGTGTTATACAGATAATTAATTTCCAAGGACCGACAGTTATGGAGGGCTTTCCATTAATAAAAGCACTCGTTGACACTCGTGCCTTGGAAGTAAAAAGTAAATTAATTGTTGCTGTTATGCTTTTCCGCGACTTCGATCCTGTTTTTAGCCCTGCGAACAGCAGCCCGAGCCCTCTCCGCATCTATGGCAGAATCTGTCGATGCTTGTTGAAGGCGCTCCTGGGCTCTTTCGAGCGATTGCTTCGCCCTTTCTAAATCTATTTCAGCACTCAGCTCACACGCATCAGCGATTATTGTCACGATATTGTTCGAGACTTCGAGAAACCCATCCGTCACCGCGAAATAATGGTCGTAATTATCCAGATCGCGGTATCGGATTAATCCTACATCGAGGCCGGTCATCAACGGCGCGTGATTAGGAAGTATTCCTAAATACCCTTCCGTTCCGGGAGCCAGCAGGCTTTCGGATTCCGTGTCCACAACAACTCCTGTCGGAGTGGCAATCGTAACTTTGAATTTCTTATCTGCCATCGATTTTGTATTTATCCTTCGGCTTTCATCTTCTTGTCGCGCTCGATAGCTTCCTCGATCGAGCCTACATACATGAACGCGCCCTCGGAAACCTCATCGTGTTTGCCCTCAAGGATCTCCCTGAATCCGCGAATTGTATCTTCGAGTGGAACATAAACTCCCGGTTTCTGGGTGAATGTCTCGGCGACAAACATCGGCTGCGAGAAGTATCTCTGGATCTTCCTGGCTCTCTGTACCGTAATTTTATCGTCCTCAGATAATTCGTCCATACCGAGGATCGCGATGATGTCCTGCAGATCCTTGTATCGCTGGAGAATCTGCTGTACTTCTCTGGCTACACGGTAATGCTCTTCGCCGATTACGTTCGGGTCGAGAATTCGGCTGGTTGAGTCGAGCGGATCGACCGCCGGATAAATTCCAAGCTCGGTGATCGCCCTGTTCAGTACGACTGTCGCGTCAAGGTGAGCGAATGTTGTCGCTACAGCGGGGTCGGTAAGGTCGTCGGCAGGTACATAGATCGCCTGCATCGACGTGATCGAGCCGGTTTTAGTGGATGTAATTCTTTCCTGGAGTGCGCCCATCTCTGTCGCGAGTGTTGGCTGGTAGCCTACAGCCGACGGCATACGTCCGAGAAGTGCCGATACCTCTGATCCTGCCTGGACGAACCGGAAAATGTTATCGATGAACAGGAGGATATCGCGTCCCTGGTCCCTGAAGAACTCGGCATGGGTAAGTCCGGTAAGTCCGACCCTGAGTCTCGCGCCCGGAGGCTCGTTCATCTGGCCGTAGACAAGTACCGTTTTATCGAGGACTCGCTCGAATTCCTCTACAATAAATTTTTCGCCATCGACATCGACTTCATGATCGATATTTACCGGAGCGCCATCGCATGTCAGCTGGAATTCTCTCTGCCTGTAATCGTAATCATAGAAGAACTTATGTCCGCCTATCTCACTTTCGCCTTTGTGAATTTCTTTCCGGATCTGGTTGCCTTTTTCATCCGTACGGGTCAGGCAGAATACGTTGGGCTTCTGTCGGGTATTTGTCGATTTCTTCTGGGCTCTTTCTTCATCGGTAAGATTCAGAGATATCATTGTCTCGCCCATCTCTAGCCAGAGGTCGTTCCCCTCGCGGGTACGTTCTCCTACGCCGGAGAACACCGACTGTCCACCGTAGACCTTCGCGATGTTGTTGATGAGCTCCATGATGAGAACTGTCTTGCCGACACCGGCACCGCCGAACAGTCCGACCTTGCCGCCCTTGGGCATCGGGGCCAGAAGATCGACAACCTTAAGTCCCGTTTCGAATATCTCGGTCTTCGTTTCCTGCTCTTCCAGCGAGGGAGCGGCACGATGAATCGGGTATGTGGCTTCCGATATCGGGGGGATGTCGGGATAATCGATCGGCTCTCCTGTGACGTTGAAAATTCTGCCGAGGCAGTCTTCGCCGACAGGAACGCTGATAGGCTCCCCTGTATCTTCAACTGACATGCCACGTTTCAGCCCCTCGGTCGAACTCATGGAAATCGCGCGCGCAGTTGAATTTCCAAGATGCTGCGCGACCTCCACCAGGATGGTTTTTCCAAGAGAAGGATTGTAGATCTTCAATGAATGATAAATTTCCGGTAATTCTTCCGGTTTGAATTCGACATCTACAGTCGGTCCGATTACCTGTGTAATATATCCGGTTCCCACTTCTGAATCTCCTTGTTTATCGTTACCTTTTTAAATTAGCCTTTCAATGCTTCCGCGCCGCCGACAATTTCGCTGAGCTCAGTGGTGATAGCGGCCTGGCGCGCCTTGTTTCTCTGGAGCGTCAGGGTCTTTATCATATCGCCCGCGTTATCGGTGGCGTTTTTCATCGCGGACATTCTCTGCCCATGTTCACTTGCGAGACTGCTCGCCAGAATTCTGAATACAACTACTCTTGCGTATTTTGGAATAAGCGACAGCAACAGATTGCCGGCGTCCGGTTCGAAAATATAGTCCTTGACCGTTCCTTTTGATTCCGACTCCCCGTTATCATCGTTCTCAGGGACCAGGCCTTTTATAGGGAGGAATTGTCTCTGGACCGCCCTGGAACTTATTACCGTAATGAAATCCGTGTATACCATCTCGACCTGGTCGAATTCTCCCGCCAGGAATCCCTTCGTGCAGAAATTTGTCAATTCCTGCAGAAGCGACATCGGCAGTTCCTGGTCGATGCTCAGAAATTTCTGGGTCTCATCACGGATTGTGTATTTTCTTCGTTTGAAATAATCGAATGATTTTTTCCCTACCAGGAGGAGCGAAACATTAAGCCCTTCGGCCTCCGCCTGGCGAATTCTCTGCTCGGTGAGCCGGAATACATTGGAGTTGAATGAGCCACAAAGTCCCTTATCCGACGCCACCGAAATGATGAGCAGGTTGTTGACCTCCGGACGTTCATTCAGCAATGGATGTGTGACGACCCCGGCTTTCACAGCATCTCCAAGATGAGCGAGAATTTCATCCATCTTGCTGGTATATGGTTTCGCCTGCTGGATGCGCGACTGCGCACGCCGTAGCTTGGTCGCTGAAACCATTTCCATCGCTTTGGTGATCTGCCGGATTCCGGAGACCGATTTTATTCTTCTTTTTAAATCTCTCAGGCTTGCCATGATCTATTCTTCAACGGGCTCATCCGAGCCACTGTCCGAATCATTGTCGGTTCCGTCTTCCTGATCCCTTTCGCGAAGCTCGTTTGCGAGTTCAAGCTCAGCCATTTCCTGGAGCTCCCTCATTCTTTCCTCGCGGGTGACTGGATCGATTTCGCTGTACGTTTTTTCACCCGTGTACAATTTTCCATTCTCGAGATACACCATCTTCGCGGCGAGTTGCCGTCCGCCTTCTGCGGTTAATCCCTCGGCGAAGAATGATATTCTCAACTTGTCGTATGGATCGTCGGGCGAGTAATTTTTCAAACTGAATACGATCTGGTTGATATTTATTGAATAAACGAACGCGCCGTTATTGATCTGCCTCTCGGTCTGCTCGACAACCGCGCCGTTAAATGTCGTGCTGATATATACGGTTCCGTCGACAATCTCATCCTCAAGCATGTCACCGGTAAGAACCAGAACTCCGTCGTCGAGGTTTACATTACTCACTGCAGGCAGATTGAAGTTGATACGGTTATTGTTTCCACCGTCGATCACGTAAAATTCCCACATGGTCCCCGGATTAATGCCGAGAATTCCGCCATCCCGATTGTCCTGTTCTATCGCGGTCTCTATATGCCATACCCCATTCTGGTTCAGAAGAAATCTCTCGTCCTGGTTGAACGCGTAGCCCCTGTTGTCCCCGGTGATCTCGAAATTTACTTCTTCTCCATCCGGGGGGATCAGGGTAAATTCAATTGTCGATTCATTCGGAAGAGGCAGGTAATAAACTCCCGGTGTGAACGCCGTATCTTCACTGATAATTGTCCCGGGATTAACCGCCATATTATGGAGAATAATATCACGCGTTCCCCATCCGTCCGAGATCAGAAACGTTCCGGGAAGGTGAGTCCTCACGACAGAAACCTCATCGGTGACACAGCCACCCGAAGAGTAGTACCCGTAGCGCGAATTATTTTCGCTGATATCCCTGTACACCATTCCTGTCCAGAAGTGATAGATATCTCCGGCTGCGTCAATTGGAAGCTCGCCGGTTGTCCATGGATATGTCGGGTAGGGGAGATGAGCCTGAGCGGAGCCATCGGTTATTTTCGCTTCAAATTCAGAATCGTACCTGGTGGCATTTTCAATAAGGTAAGCCATGCGGTCGATATTTTCAGGATAGATATGCGGGAACAAACCGTTCGAGGTTGCCAGCCTTGGAGCGACAAATAATCCTGCGGCTCCCGATTCCAGCTCGAGTAACGCTGCATCGTCAGAACGGTAGCCTGACTCGGGCTGAGCAAAAAATCCCACAGGGAATGTGTACACTGTCGGAATTGAACTGCCTTCCATCGACGGGATCAAAACGGTGTCGCCATTATCGGATGGGACCGGCATGTATCGTGCGTTATTTGTAATGGAATACGGACCCGATCCGGGAGGCCTGCTCGCGAGTGTAGTGGGGTTCTGGTCAACCACCAGTCCATTAAGTATTTTTTCACCCATCCAGAGAGTCCCATCGGGTTCCCTGTAAGATGCAAGGTAATTTACTTCATATTCGCCGGGATCGTTGAACTGGACGATTGTTTCCCTTGAAAATCTGCCTCGACCGGTATGGATAGGAGGGGAATAATATCCCCATTTGTTTGCCCGGGCTTCAAATTCATTCCATTCGAGGATTCCACGGGAATATTTATCGAGTTCCCAGGAAACATTCACATTCGCAGGAAACGGCGGATACACCTGGAAACCTGTGTCGAAGTATTCGTTTATATTGAAGGGTGTTCCGGGAAGAATATTTGGACGGATCTCCATCCTGTTAGCGACGTATATCTCGTAGACCCCGCCTCCATTATAAACCTGATTGTTGGAGTCCTTGATCCATCCGGTCATCTCGATCAGGTGTTTTCCATACGACGAAAAACTGTATTCGAATCGTGAATTGAGGGTGGTAGCACCCATTCCACGGCGTCCGGAAAATTCAGCGCCTCCCAGATCCACAATAGTCCCATCCGGATTCTCTATCCGAACCTCAAGCCATCCGGATGAGTAATCCAGATCAAGTCCGGTTCCCGGTGACCGCATGAACGGATTCCAGATCAGCGGAAAATCAGGCTCAAGGAGATATCGTGCCTGTCCGCCCATCGAATCGTGCATCGGGATGATCGACGTAGAGGAATATCCACGGCCTCTGGAGATACCCACGTAGCCTTTGTCTTCAGTTGCCACCACTCCGCCGGTCGCCATGGACGATGAAAATAGGGTCCAGATCATTCTGGGCTGAGCGGTTGTTCCGATAGCGATCGGTGAGGTTACAACATATGTTTGTTTATCGTTACTTGTGGAGGGCGATGCAGGGTCTTCTCCCCATAGTGAGACCAGGTCTCCATCGATAATTTCAATTCCAATGTCTATCCGAAGTTGATACCATCCGGGAGGAATATTCTGATCAAGGATAATTCCATGGATGGCTGTACCCCGAATTGTTCCGGTTTCCGTGTCCACCTGTAATTCTGTCGGACCGGATACCAGGTATGAGTCTATCGGATGATGGAAATCGCCGCCGTACCGGTCGGTTGGCAAGCCTTCATGCTCGCCCTCGATAGGAAGTCCGAGCGAGTTCAGGACGGTCCCTGCCATGGAGTGCGACGACCCGATCATGTCTCCGTTTCCATCGAATAACCTGTTTCCGGTAACCAGTGTGTAAATTCCTTTAGTTCTGTCTATGTTGTATGCCAGTCCAAGAGAGTGGATAGTGAAATCTACTCCAACTGTTAATCCGTCGCCCGGACCAAACGATCTTGCGGATAATGTCACGCCCATATCCCATGTCCCGTTTTCCGCCATAGGGCCGGTGTACTGCCACAAGGGTTGCGAGACGGAGTCCTGGCTATACGCCGATGGCGCCAGAGCCAGGATAATTATTGCCATAACCGCGAATGTAGCGTTCCTTACCATAACGTCCCTCCATCTTCCAATTATCAAAAAACCCTAAACCAACTGCCAGCGATCACTCTGCCATTGCCGGTTCTCCCGCCTCTCTGAATTGATCAGCGGTAATTTTCCCTTCGACAAAGTCCGGCTTGAATTCTCCGATCGCTTTTTTAAGAAGATCCTCAGTCTCTCCGGTGATTTTTTTATCGGAATTCAGTGCATGAAAAACCTGCGGATATTTCTGGTTCAGCCACGGAATGAATGTGTCTTCGAACGGCCTTACCCGGTCGGCCTTCAAATCATCAAGAAAGCCGTTGACAGCCGCGTAAATAAGGATGACCTGAACCTCAACAAGGACCGGTTTATATTGTGGCTGTTTTAAAACCTCAACCATTCTCTCACCACGTGTCAACCGCGCGACGGTGGACTTGTCCAGGTCCGATCCAAACTGCGCGAAACTGGCGAGCTCTCGATACTGTGCAAGGTCCAGGCGCAACATACCTGCAACCTGTGACATCATCTTGTACTGCGCTTTTCCACCGACACGGCTGACTGACAAACCTACGTTGATCGCCGGGCGAATGCCGGCGTAGAACAGGTCGCCTTCAAGATAAATCTGCCCGTCGGTGATAGAGATAACATTGGTAGGAATATAAGCGGATACGTCGCCCGCCTGGGTTTCAATTACCGGGAGAGCCGTAAGGCTTCCCCCTCCAAGCTCGCTGTTATATTTCAGCGCTCTTTCGAGCAGCCTTGAGTGCAGATAGAAAACGTCGCCGGGATAAGCTTCGCGGCCAGGAGGGCGGCGTGTCAGGAGGCTCAACTCGCGATACGCGACAGCGTGTTTCGAAAGGTCGTCATAAAACAATGCCGCGTGCTGCCCGTTTTCAGCGAAATACTCTCCCATCGCGCATCCCGCGTAGGGAGCGATGAACTGCATCGGAGCGGGGTCGGATGCTGTAGCAGATACAACGGTCGTGTACGCCATTGCGCCGTGTTCCTCAAGAACGCGAATAACCGACGCTACTGTGGACTGCTTCTGTCCGACTGCCACATAAATGCACATCACCGGAGGATCGGCATTTTTCTGGTTTATGATCGTATCAACCAGGATTGCGGTTTTACCTGTCTGCCTGTCGCCAATTACGAGCTCCCTCTGGCCTCTTCCGATAGGAGTCATGGCGTCGATAGCCTTGATGCCGGTCAGGAGGGGCTGATTTACAGGTTGTCTCTGAACGACACCGGCTGCGATCTTTTCGATCGGCCGGGTTTCAGTGAAGGCGATAGGACCCTTGCCGTCCAGCGGTTGTCCGACAGCGTTTACCACGCGCCCGATGACCGCGTCGCCTACCGGGACTTCCGCGATCCTGTCGGTGCGCTTTACCTTGTCGCCTTCCTTGATGTGTTCGCTTGCAGAGAACAAAGCTGCGGCTACATTGTCTTCCTCCAGGTTCAGCGCCATTCCGTAAACAGCTTCGCCCGAGGGCATCGGTGGAAATTCGAGCAACTCCCCAGCCATAGCTTCCTGAAGCCCGTAAATCCTCGCGATACCGTCTCCGATCTGGAGAATGGTTCCCTCGGATTCAAGCTTCAATGGCTGTTCGAAGTTTTTTAATTCCGCCTGGATTATAGACGCAACTTCTTCTGGTCGTAGTGAATCGGTCACGATATTTCATTTCCTTTGTTAAAATTCAATTTCAAGTTGAAACTTCTACTCATCATCGACTGTGGTCAGCAGGAATGACGTCGCTCCGTCAGTTGAAAGATTTTCAAAATCCGGATGAGCGAGCATGGCTCCCGCCTCCACTACCGCAGACGTGTGGTCGATGTAATATTTTTTGCCGGAATCGTAACAGGCAATAAGCCCGTCCTCGTACATCAAAACGACAGTCCTGGTCAGGTTCCAGTCGACATAAACAAGCCTGATGTCGTCCCAGACCATCGTGTCATCTCTGCTGGCGTATTCAAAATTATTCCAGTTGCGATATTCAGCCGGAACAAGTTCGCTGTCTCCGCTGTACGGCACCGTCAGCAGCACCGGACCCTGGATCAATTTGAAATAAAGCCTCTGAAGCAGCCTCTCCAGGTATTCTTCGTCGTCATACCTGACAACGACAATATGGGGGTTATCGCCGCTTATGTGGGGAGGCTCGCTCGGGCTGAGATCGAATGGCTTCAGTTCAATATCTTCGGGAAACGCTTCGGGATAATCCGTTTTCAGCTCACCCAGAACATCCGACGCGAATCCCGCCCATTGGATGCTTTCGTAATCGCGATCCTCGATCATCCGCCGCTGAAGCTGAATCTGCTCCCTCGATGCGTGCCCGTCGAAATACAGGCTTAAAGCGACATTCAATGCCGCCGCCGCGCCAAGCGCGAAATCACTTTCTCCCCATGGATCGACAATGTGCCAGGAGGCGTCGAGCGAGTAGCCTTTTACGCCTGATCCGATATCGTCCGAAGACGCGTTGATAAGGTCGACCGGATCGGCGTACGCCATTGTCGCCGCCAGGAGAGAAAATAAAACCATCGATGTTGCAAATTTCCTCATAAGCGCATTTTGATCATGAAGACCTGGGCAGCCTGACTGCCAGCATCGCCCGTCGAATGTCCTCGAACCTCTTACTCAGGCTTGCGTCGATCACCCGGTCGCCCAGGCGAATTACAACGCCGCCGATAAGATTCGGATCTGTTCTGAATCCGACATCGACCTCGCGTTCACTGAATTGCTGGACGGTCCTGGTAAGTGTTCCCTGCAGGTTTTCGTCCAGCGGGACGGCGGAGATCACTATAGCGTGCTCGATACCGCGTTCGGCGTCAACCGTCTCATTGAACCTGTCGGCGACATCGATAATGATGTCCTGTCGCCGCTTATCAATGAGAAGCAACAGCAGATTCAATACTCCACGGCTGAACTTATCCTTCAGAGATCTTTCCAGAACCTGCTTTTTTATTGCTGGCGGAACTTTGGGATTTTCAAGGTATGCCCGGATCTCGTCGCTGCCTTTCAGCATGGCGCTGATCGTCTCGAGCTCATTCTCAGCATTGTCCACTTCCGATGGATCAATGCTTCCGAGAAAAGCCCGGACGTATCGGTCGGCAATGACTTTAGCGAACACTACCCATCTCCTCCACAAATTTCTCTACCAGGCGCCTGTGAGTGGATTCATCGAGCGTATCTCTCGCGGCATTTTTGCCGGCCTGGATACCCATCTCGACAATGTAATCCTTCAGATCAAGTTTAGCCTGCTCGACTACGCGCTTGGTTTCGGTTCTTGCCTTGTCGACAATTCCCTGTGCGCGTCCACGAGCCTGTTCCTCGATCTCTCTCGCGGCGTCCTGGCCCTGTTTGATGGCAGCCTGGATTCGCTGGGTAGCTTCCTCTTCGATCTTCGCGAGATGAGCTTCGTACTCCTCACGAATTTTCTTGAGGTCAGCCTTCTCATCGTCGATCTTCTGGTAATTGCCCGCGATCTCCTCACGGCGTTTATCCATGAAATCGATAATGGGCTTCCATGCGAACCTTTGCATAAGCCATAGAAACAGGCCAAATCCAATAAAGTTGGCAATAATCTGTTTCCCAACTAATCCCAGTGCTTCCACTATGGATCTCCTTTATTCTCGAATTCCTGAATCGATTTAGCCCCCAGCAGCAGCAAGGCCTACCTGGATTGCTCCATCGATAGTAGCTTTTGCAAGACCCTGTCCCATAAAGAACGCTACGAACGCGTAGATGGTGAGCGCTTCGATAAGGGCGGCACCAATGATCATGGTGGTCTGAATCTGGCCTGCCGCCTCGGGCTGACGTCCGATGGCGTTCAAAGCTCCATTAACGGCCTGTCCCAGGCCGATTCCACTACCAATCGCGGCTAGTCCAATTCCGATTGGACCTGCGAAGCCGATTCCAAAACTGATATCCATTTAATAATTCCTCCTTGAGAATCTCTTCATTTCGGATATTTTTCAGAGTTATTAATGTTCCTCTCCATGATGACTCATGGTGAGAATATATATCATGCTGAGCATGGCGAAAACTGTCGCCTGGATTGTGTTGCCCAGCAATGCTATCGGATACATGAAAAACTGCAACGGGATGAACCAGACTACAGTAGATCCCAGCAGGGTTACGAAGATGAATATTAATACGTCTTCACCGGTGATATTACCGAAAAGTCGAAGGGATAAACTCACCGGCTTGGCAAGCTCACCAATAATATGCAATGGAAACATCAGGGGAGTTAGCGCTATATCAATCCCGGTAGGTTTACCGTGGGACGGCCAGCCGGCATAATGTTTTAAATAACCACCAAGTCCCATTTCCCTGATGCCATGAGCATGAACCGTTAAGAAAACAAATAGTGCAAGCGACAGGGTGATGTTGAGGCTTGCCGAAGGGGAATGGCCAATTACGGGTATCAGGCCGTTCAGGTTCATAATAAGTATATAGATGAAAAGTGTACCAATTAAGGGCAGAAAAGCTCTACCGTTTTTGTGTCCAAGTGTATCTGTTACTAAACCTTCAAATGCGCCGAATAATAACTCGATAAAATTCTGGAATCGACCGGGAATCCTCTGCATGTTCTTTGCCACCATGGCAAATACAATCAGGATCATTATCATGATCAAGAAACTATAGATAACATTGATCCAATCTGCGATCCATTGTTGATGCAGTGCTTCTGAGGCGAAGTGGACGATATTGAAAAGGTGCTCATTGCCGCCTTCATGGCCGCCTCCGCCTTCGCCGTTTGCCGCGTGTTCAACCGCTTCTTCCAATTCGTGCCCGGCTGCGAGTATGAATGAGTATAGATTTATCACCGTTTTTCGACGCCCCCGGTAAATGGTTCCCTGCGTCCAATTAATGAAATAAACGATTGATTAAACAAAGCAGCGAATACTATTGAGACGATGAACACCGTGAATCCGACCGCGAATCCTTCCAGATTTATCCATCCACTACCCAGAGCGATAAATCCAATCGCAAGTATAATTGGGAATTTGATGGCAAACGCGATAAGTAACCTGCGTTTATCTCTTTTTTCCGGAGTAAGCCAGTCTTTTACCAGAAGCTCGATCAACCATGTGTTAAGAATGCCGAAAGTCCCGCCGATCAGAACTCCGACCGCGAGGTCAATTCCCAGCAGATTCTGGCATATGGCAAATGCCATCACCGTCAGAATCGCGCCGAATAAATATATCTTCCTGATGATTCCCGAATCCAATCCGTACAAACGTAACACTCCAGAAAACATCGATCCCGATTATCTATTTAAACCGAATTTAAGGTTTCAAAAGGAACCTGAACCGGTTTTATTCTCACAAGAGGGGGAATATGCCACAGCGAAATCCGTAAGTCAATCGCCTGATTGTCTCTTTTTTCACGATTTTAACTGCCACATCCGTGAAACACTATTGAATAAAGGGATTTGTAACCACCGTTATATATTAGAATCGATTAATTATCGCCCATTCTCCGGCTTATGTTCAAAATCTCACGTATTCCCTGTACGAGCCCTAGAATCATCGTTACAACCATGACCCAGTCGGGGAAATGGAGGTATCTGACCAGCAGCCAGCCAACTCCAAACCCGACAAGCGGATATGCGATGATGATATTCGCAGTCGACATCATCGCGGCATTTTGTATCTTTTTGCCTAAGTAAGTTTTTGGGGGTTTTCTCCCGGATTCCTTTTCCCGATCTTCCCCTGAATCTTTTCCTTCTTCCGTATCAGCCATTTTCGGGATCCATGAATCCGACCACGTTTTCAATCTGCAGGGAAAACATAATTCCCTTATCTGGTACACTCATATCTCCAACTACCTCGACCACAGCATCCATTGCCTGTTGCAATGTCTCCCGGGTTTTGATCACGGAAAGTACGGTATGGTTATTCACGGCATTTCTCTCAAACATCCGGGACATGGTTGCGATCAACGGGGCGTCCGATGAATACAGGGACGTTTTACCCATTCCGGCAGACTGGATCACGGTCGCTCCCATAACTCCGGCGTCGCGAAACCTTGTCAGAACTTCCTGAAGATGTGTGTAATTATCAAGAATTATTACCAGGAGATACATAATTATCCTCCGATTCACATCACGGTGAATTTTCAATTACTTTTAAGACTTATTCTTTCCTGTTTGGTTCCTTCCTGGGAAAAACGAACCGCAGCATTATCGGTGTGACCAGTGTAGTTACCAGAACCATAACGATCATTACCGAAAATTCTTCCTGTCCGATAATCCCCGCCGAAAGTCCAACCGACGCTACGATCAATCCCACCTCGCCACGGCTGACCATCCCTGTTCCAACCCTGAGTGACTCCATAAAGTTAAAGCCCGTAGCTTTTGCCCCGACAAGCGAGCCGACAATTTTCGCGAGAATTGCCACCACGCAAATCACAATGGTAAATGGAAGCATATCTCCGCCAAGCTGTCGGGCATTCGCTTCAAGCCCTATATTTATGAAAAATATCGGGACGAAGAAACTGTAGGTCAATATTCCCAACCGGTGTTCGATATCGTGACGGTGCGATGTCTGGCCAATCAAAACCCCCGCGAGGTATGTTCCGGTGATCGCTGCTACAGCTCCAATATATTCGGCAGCCCATGCGAACAGCAATCCGAGCGCAATCGAAATAGCGAGCCTGGGTTCGCTTATCGGAAGCCTCTCAGCCCATGTGAGCATTTTCTGGAAATACATCGAACCAAATGCGTAGAACATTACAAAAAACAGAACAATTGATATGAGCAGGAGCACTATTCCGACAACGCTTGCAGGCGTTCCTTCAAGTCCGGTTGTGGAATTGATCCAGAGGGTCAGTGTTTCATACATCTTTGGGAACGCGTTCCCGTTGCCGCCTGACGACGGGTTGAACGCAATGACGAGCGACAGGAGTATGATTCCCAATACATCGTCGATAACCGCCGCGCCAAGGATTGTGGTTCCTTCCTTACTGTTAAGCGCTCCGAGTTCCTTTAATGTCTGGGCAGAGATGCTGACCGAGGTCGCGCATAAAATTGTCCCGGTGAAGATCGCTGTATAAATTCCGAACTGCGGGATCATAAGAACGGTTACCCCGAATCCAAGGATGAATGGCGCTATCACCCCGCCTGCTGCCGCTCCAAGCGCTACTTTCCCGACACGTTTCATTGTCGCTAGGTCTGTTTCAATTCCCGCCATGAACATGAGGAAAAGGACGCCAATCTCCGCCAGCACCTTAATAAAATCTTCCAGGAACGATTTTTTTTCCAACGCGGCGTGATGAAATTCGGATGTGGCGATGTCGGATATCCTCCGGCGATACTCATCGCTCAATCCGGATGTAATCTCCGCTCCCTCGATGTAATCCGCAACATCCTTCTCAAGCTCATCCAGAACTACATGCTCAGCTTCTTCATAAGATATTTCTTCGGAGGCTGCGTAGTCGTTGATCAACTGTTCAAGTGCGATCTGCTGCTCCGCATGCTGATTGTCCTGAGACCTGGACTCGGGGAACAACGGAAGAGTAGCGACCCCAAGCAATGTCGGACCAAGAAGGAGCCCGGCGAGAATTTCTCCCAGTACCGCGGGCTGGCCGATCTTTGTCGACAGCCACCCGGCTCCTTTCGCGGTTACAATCACTACGGTCAGAAACAGAAATATTTCAATCACATTATGATGCATTGAATTTACCGTAAGCCCTATTCCGCAGGATTAAAATGGTATTTGTCATCGAAGCGCTCGTTAACATTAATTTCTTCACCAGACAGGAATTTTTCCAGTATATTCCCGATTCTCCATGACGCTTTTCCGTCGCCGTAAGGATTCGACGCATTCGACATGGCTTCATGCGCCGATGAATCGGAAAGAAGCCTTCCTGCCCGTTCAACGATGTATTCGGCATTTGTCCCGACGAGTTCAAGGCAGCCGGCGTCGATTCCTTCCTGTCTCTCGGTTACGTCTCTCATAACAAGAACCGGAATCCCCAGCGACGGCGCTTCCTCCTGAATTCCGCCGGAGTCGGTCAGGATCATATACGATTTGCTCATCAGGCCGACAAAACTCAGATAATCCAGCGGCTCAGTGATAATGAGGTTTTTCATCCCCTCGATTAATGGAAGCATCGACTCTCTTACAATCGGATTCATGTGAATCGGAAACACAAGTGAAAAATCCTGGTATTTTCCTGCGATATCGGCGAGCGCTCTTGCGATTGACGCGAGGTCCTCGCCCCACGACTCACGTCGATGAGCAGTTATGGTAATGATCTTTCCCGGTTCCAATTCATCGAGAGGCTCGGGCAGGGGATAATTTTTTGCCTTCTCCACTGTATATAAAAAAGCATCGACAACCGTGTTCCCTGTAACAAAAATTCCAGACTCCGGCGAATTTTCATTCAGCAGTGCTTCACGTCCGGTTTCAGTCGGAGATAAATGCAGCGAACAAATCGTATCGATTAATCGCCTGTTTGCTTCCTCGGGGAAGGGGATGTAGAGATTCGGTGTCCGAAGTCCGGCTTCGACGTGTCCAACCCTGAATCCCCTGTAATATGTGCTGAGGGCTGAAATGAAGGCTGTAGATGTATCGCCGTGAACGAGGACAATATCCGGTTTCACTTCATCGAGTACTTTGGGAAGCTCCACCAGCACACGTCCGGCGATCTCCTCAAGTGTCTGCCGTTCCTTCATTATGTCCAGGTCGTATTCAGGTTTGAGTTCAAATAATTCGAGGACCTGGTCGAGCATCTGGCGATGCTGTGCCGTGACACACGAGACGTGGTTAATTGTATCGCGATGGTTTAGTTCCAGCGCGACAGGCGCCATTTTTATAGCGTCGGGCCTGGTCCCGTAGACAGAAAGAACCGTGGGTATGGCGGAACTGTTAGCCATGAGCAACCTTACGGGGAGGATACGGTACTCATTTTCTGGTAAGAGTCAATTCAAACCTGCCGATAACATAAATACTGGGAAGTAATTGAAATTTAAATGACCCGGAAATTTTTCATCAGAAGGCGATTTTGATTGTCTTAGTTCCATAAACTTAATATAATTGCATAGTCTGAAATTATATAAATCGTTATCGATTTATGTTTTGTACGAACGTAGGGATTAATCGAATCCAACATAAATAGAAGGTTTCAGATCAATTACTCTTTATGGAGGATGGCATGACTTCCAGAGTGCTGCCATGTATAGCATTAATTTTCCTGTTTTTGATGATGGTTAGCTGTTCCGGGGGGAATTCAGATAATAATTCTTTCCCGACTACACCGGGATTGGCTGGTGAATCAACTGCGCCAGACAAGTTGAAGAATGGCAATCAGGCTCTGTGGGGATTTTATGATGTCACAATAGACATTGAATCCGGCACGGCAACCGCAACGCCAAACAGGAATCTCATGTTCACGGCGAATGTGGTCCAGTTCGTCAACCAGAGCCCGGCAAATCTTTCATTTGAAATTCTCGATACGACAGTAAAAACCCAGTATATTGATGTAGACATCAACGTAGGGATCACACATCCATTCGCTGCACTGCCACAGTACAAGGGGTACGACGTCCGGGGTGTATTTATCGGCGACGGAAATAAACCGCTGATGTACAATCCTGCTGTGGTTTACGCGGGCGGTGGCGATTTCCAGACCATGCTTGACGACCCGGAGCCCAATACTTTCCCCGGTGATCTTCCAGGCGGAGGTCCCGACGGCTACACCCGCTGGTACAATCCGACCGAATTCCAGAAACCCGGCTTGTTCGGTTACACTCCCGGAATTTTTGCGACATCGGGATACAGCGGAACGGCTACCTTGAATCCGTACAAATATTTTGCGGATGGACTTGCCCCAGGCGAAAATGCGTTTGATTTCTGTACGACAACCGATAACTTCGGAGCCTTCTCCGATGGTGTAACAAATACAAGGAATTATTATATCCGTTTCCCCAGCGACAATGACGTAAGTTTCAATTACGCCATCATTGCAAGCTGGAAAGGTGAATCCGAGGAGATGCATCCTGCGAACGCACCGGAGCCGGTAGTGGCTTCGGTTTCAGTTCTTGAGGGTTTATATTATGAGGGACCGTCCAATAACGGCGGATATCTAATATTCGATTTCAGCCTTTTCGACTGGGGAGCGGTAATTTCAACTATCCAGAACGATTACAATCTGAAACTTGAATCTTCTGTATTGAATTCCGTGATTCCCCTCGACAGTTCAAATATGATAACTGTAGGGGGGAATGAGGTTTATTCAACTTTTCATGTCGAGATCGAATCCGATTATGTCGATGGAATCGACGGGCAGAATTTTATCCTGATCGCCGAACTCGATACCTGGAACCACAATAATAATTTCGGCGTCCCCAACGATGCCGGTGACGATCCACTGGCTGCGTATTTTAAATACGATGTGCCGGTGAATCCCGGTTTGTTCAATTATCCGCCGTATGTTTACGGAATTGAAGACGACATCATCGGCGGAGGATTTTATAAATCTCCAGTCGATTATTTCGATACGGCAGTTACTTATACCGCACTATTCACGGATCTCGACCCGGGCGACACTCACACTTTCGAATGGTACATCTGCGATGATGGACAGCCTCCGAACTTCACAAATTTCGTTACCATGCCGATTGACTGGTCAACGTATCTGCCTGGAAATTATGATATTCATGTTTTTGTGAATGATGGAACCGATATCACCCATGGAGGTCCGTACCCGATAAAAATGAATACGGCACCGATTATCAGTTCCGGTGTGGACGGCAAGACTGATCCATTGATTCTTGGAACTGAAACCTATTCGGTGACCGCAACCGACCCTGATCCGGGTCAGAGTCTCAGCTACACCTGGACATTGATCGACATGAACGGTTTCACCCCTGTGCCTGGCTA
>DASWIV010000290.1:0-5308 GCA_036397475.1 bacterium | reverse complement strand
CGCTAGCAGAATTATAAGTATCGCACTTCCTCTCATAACTTTTCCTCCAATAAATAGTTTACCCCCCCAATTCATTCTGTCAAGCGAATATGTGGATTTTTTACAGAAAAAAGATTCCCTTTATATTTTACCATTTATCGCTTCATTTCCCATGCGTAAAGCATGGGTTACAAAGGCAGGCAGAAATGCGTAACCCGACCATTCCTTATCCCGACAAATGCATTGTCGGGTTACATATTTAGGATGCAGGTAACATGACGCCTGAATTTCCCTGACAAATAAACGCACCCCAGTAAAATGGATCCGCGAATGGACGATAAACACGGGATTTTCTTGTAAGTTTTTTCAGCCTGTGTTTTTCTCTTTCATTCCCGGCGGCGAAAAATTCGATCATCTCCCCACTCAACCAGGTATCCCTGATATCTCGAACCATTAAATTCCTGAGATAGATCTGCGCATCCCTCAACGACTCCGCCCGTCCCATCTTCTCATCAAACAGATTCATATAAAACCGTTCCATCAAAATCGATGTGGGCAGATCAGGCACATTCCATAAACTCATCACCAGCGTCTTAGCACCTGCAAGTGTAAACGCACGCCTCATCCCCAGTACACCTTCGCCCGAATGAATCACTCCCAAACCGGTATTGCACGCTGAGAGGACAACCATCTCAGTGCCAAGTAAATCCAGTCCTGAAACATCCTCGGCGGTGAGAATTCCATCTTCCGCGTTTTCAGGTAATGACTTACCGCCTAGGAATGTATTAGCTCCGGCGAGAGTAAGACCTGAACGCAGTAATGGATTATCAAATGCATCCTGTTCCGATTTATCATCCAGAAAAAATCCGTGTGTCGCGAGATGAAGAATACGCGGCGATTTGATACCTCTTATTTTTTCCTTCAATATATCCGGACCATACATTGGCTCCACATCAAGTAACTCGCCAATTCTTCCTGCCTCCATCCTCGTTCCCGGTAGCCTCTTAAAGTACAGATCCAATGTAAAGACATCCTTCGATATTCTTGATTCGACCGCACCCGTACTCGCTTTCGCATCTTCAGTCTCATCACCAAGGTCAAAATCCGGATCTGCCGCTATAACAGGCTGAGTCGATGTGAATTGTCCGGCTTCAGACATCGTTAAAAGATCGCGCCCCGCAGTCAGATAGCTTATCCCGAATTCATCCAGTAGAAATTTCCCGTCCCCACCCGGAAGTATTTCAAATGGAAGATTGTTCAACTCACCATCTGGAGCGATAATCAAATTCGGAGCGTCTTCGGAATTTAATTCAAGTGGATCGATTAACTTCCCTCTCAATGCAACTCCATATTTTTTCCAGTCAGACTGATTTCCATTTCCCGAAATAGTCTTCCTGAAATTTCTCACAGCCTGATCGACTTCATTCGAATTTCCGATCTCAACCAGATTCACCAATCCTGATTCTCCCGACCCCAGCGTATACACAATATAATTTGCATCGCCCCATTCATCGTCTCTCTCCGCAACAAAACAATCGAAATTGTATTTTCTGAATTTTACATACTCTACCAGCACCGAATCTGCCGGAATCACTCCCGCAACCCTGCCCACACTCACCTCGCCAAATTTATCCTCAAGATTCATCTCAGGTATCTTCCTTACCAGTTCACCTTCTAATTTGTTTCGCTCCCTGTTCCATTCACCAAGAATTTTCTCGTGGCCCTCACATCCCTCGTTTCCCGGACCCGCAAACGTCTTTCTTGCGATCCTGCTCTTTATTGCTGAAAGCTCATCCAGCATCCCTCTCAACTCTGGATATTTGCCCCCTAAAACCGACATCTGCTGAACCGCCATCGCCTCAGCCGCTATCGCTTTCCTCTTCAAAAGAAATTCAAATGAATCCCTGACAATTTCATCGGAGTCAGGATACTTCTCCAAAACAATCGATAAATAGAACTCGAGAAAATCCTTTATCTCCCGCAAATACTCAAGCCTCTCCTTATCGGATCCCGTCGAAAAAATGTGGCCGATCAAACTGTCATACGATTTAATCGAACCATTCAGTATCTTAAGGCATTCATCGAATCTGCCGGTCACTGCAAAAATTTTAGCGAGTATGAACCGTCCCCTCGCAACCGACGGGTGTCCTTCATGCAGATTCTCAGCCTGAATGCCTATATAGTCATTGATAAGCCCTTCCGCTTTCTCAAAATTTCTCCGTTCGAAATATAAATTTACAAGCTCACGGATGGGAAACGAATAATTAATGTGCTTCTCACCCGCAGAGCTTCTGATAATTTCAGCCGCTTCTGTCAGTAGCCGCTCAGCTTCAGAATATTCTTTCCTTTCAAGATACACACGTCCCAGGCAGTAGATCTCCCTACCATATTGAAGATTCTCTTTCCCGTAAACTGAATCGACAGCATCCCTCGCCCTGACATAATGCGCTTCAGCCTCATCTGATATATTCTTTGAGAAGTAAATGTCGCCGAGTTTTTCCCAGATAAGTATCGGCAGCGCACGATTTTCCCCTAATTGTTCAAGCGCGATTTCCAATCCCTCGTTCAAAACATCCAGAGCGTTATCGTAGAATCCCAGAAACACCAACAGATTTCCTGTTGTAGTCAGGCAGTACGCGTACTCCGCGTTATCCTTGCCCGATACATTGGAAATTATCTCAAGCGCTCTCTGGTAATTATTAAGTGCTGCCTTGAAATCCCCATTGTGATAATGTGCAAGCCCCAGGTTATTCAACGACTTTGCGTATGAAAGATGATTCTCCCCGACAGTAGCTTTCCTGAGCCTCTCGACCTCTTCCATCGCTTCCTGGAATTTCGCAAATTCGGACAGGTAATAATGGTTGCCCCCTGTCACGGATATGCATTCGATATAGAGCTCATCTTCTTCAGATACAGTCTCCCTGCAATTCCTGATCGCTTCCCTCATCACTTTTTCAGCATCTGAAAATCTCGACATCAACTGGTACGTTTTACCAAGTACTAACAAGCTCGAAGCAATCGATTTATCCGTCTCCCCATAAATTGCCCTCTTTATCTCAAGTGCCTGATTAACATATTCTTCCGCGGCCGAAAAATCCGACAGCTCGTACTGAATGCGCGCCATATTATGAAGTGAATCCGCATAAAGAACGTCACTTTCATCTATGCTTGATTCACACATCTTCAGCGACTCTTCCGCCAGTGGAAGCGCTTCCCTGATCTTTGTCTCTGTAAGAAAATGCTCGACCTTGCGGTTCAGTTTCTCAATCTGTCCGCGAATGTCGACACTCATCTATCGTTTCTCCATGGGTGAAATATATGGATGTCTTCAGCCTGTGTATTTCGAGCTTTCAAGTATCGCTTCAAGCAGTCTGAATTCTGAGTAGTAATCCGAAAACTTTTCATCATCGGAATTCATCAATTCTATCAACTTCTCAATTGATTTCTGATCAAGTGTTTCATTAATAATTTCCCCGGACCTCTTCAGGAAGTCACTCCATGTGGATTTCTTCTTCAGTGAATCTATCAGATTATCAAATGGAATTTGTCCCCACTCGTTCTTCAATTCATCCGGCAGCAATGCGGTGGGTAAATCTCTCAAGCGATTCAAATGCTGCTTAACAAGCTCATTTTCCGCAATCTCAGCATCAGCAGCCAATTCCTGGTCGTCTTCATCGGACTCCCCACGTGTCGCCATCGACAACTTAAGATTCGGCTCCATCAGCGACTCGTACCAGTCCAGGACAAATTGCGATAAGTCCGCCCAGTTTATTCCTCTGCTTACTCCCGACTTAACTTTATCCAGATCAATTGCCGGAAATTTGACCGGCGATTTGAGCGCATCGGCAAATGCCACAGCCCTTAATTCCTTCTCGACTTCCGAAACGGCATTGGTAAAAGCATGCAGTCCTTTTATGCTGTGCGCTAGTCTAAGCACATCGCTTTCTCCTACAATCCCTTCTTTGACCGCAGTGCTTATACCTTTCTTGACGCACGACACCACCTGTCCATGCGACATCGGATTCTCAATTCCTTCGGTTTCGCCCTTTGAAAGCATCGATACTGACTCCAGGTACGCTATTCGCATATTTAATAACTCAGGATTCCATAAAATCGACTCGATCTCCGACAGCATTTCCGCTTTATCGGAGTTTTCGACGTCGTCCATGAAATTCTTATGTGCCAGTTCGATATTCATGATTCTTCCGGATAAATCTATTGTAATACAAGGTCGGGAAATTTTTCCTTCAGCATTTTCCGCGACCTGTCAATATGGTAGTGGGCTGTCGACACCGGAATTTCCAGCGATTCAGCTATTTTTTCGAGTTTTTTTCCCTCGATTACGCTCATTACAACACATTTTCTCCCGATTTCATCCAGTTCGTTCAAACATTGCTCCAGCAGGACCTTCGCATGCGCAATCTGGGATGGTCCCGAACTGGTATCCTCAACCACATAATCCTCCGGAAAATCGCCCTCTTTTGTCACCTTTTGTAGATAATCGTAGAAAACACGCCTGGCTATGGTAAACGCCCACGCCCTGAATGGACCCCGCAGCTGATCGATCCCTTTCCACGCCCGCATCGCGACTTCCTGGACCAGGTCAGGTATATCATCCGCACGGACACCTTTCCGGTAGAAAAATCCACCGAGATCGTCGCCAACTTCAGCCCATCCGGCATCGAATTTTCGTTCGAGATCGTCGCTCATCAGGCTCCCGTTATCCCTATATCATTATAATAGCCCTTAATTCACCCCAGTTAAATGTTTAATTCCCCATTTTTTCTCCGGATTTTCCGGAATTTACCGGAAATCCTCACTCTCCCCCTGTCTACCGGATTAGAAAACAGGAACGCAAAGTTCCGGAACAAAGGAGAAATATCATGAAAAATCTAAATCAAATCATCAAACTCATCGCCATAACCGCATTCGTATTCGTAATGGGTATGGCATGTTCAGGCGGAGATAATACGGTTCTACCGACTCCTCAGCCTGCAATGTCTCTTTCAACCATCGATGGCAGTACTGCCAAAGGCACGAACAACCTCTGGGGATATTACGACCTTAGCTTCGACCTCGAAAACAAGAGCGTCGATATAGTAAAATCTCGCACTGCCAACTACACGGCAAACGTAGATGTACTTCTCGAAGCACCCGAGCTTCAGGCTGAACTTACAAATATCGAAGAGCTTGAAAACTCTGTAGAAGTCGACATGTACGTCACAGTCACTCATCCTTACAATCTTCCCGGATTCAACGGCTACGATGTCCGCGGAATCCTGATAGGCAATGGATCGGCTTCCCTTCATTCCAATCCCGAACTGACCTA
>DASWIV010000289.1:0-9880 GCA_036397475.1 bacterium | reverse complement strand
CCGCTGAACACGCATCGGATCAGGTCGGCATTAATGAAGTTCAAATTCTCAGATTTTTACTGGACACGTGCTCAACTGTTGATGAAGCGATCGACGCTGTTCTGAATGTAAAAAACTACTATGGCTTTGTTCGCTGCCATTTCATAATTGGTGATAAGCACGGAAATAGCTTTATTTACGAAAGGGGTCCGTTTCAAAATCGGGAAATGATCACTCAAAATAATGGAAACGCCCAGGTTGTGACTAATCATCTGGTTGGAATATATCCCGATCCGATGCAGCTTCCTGAAATATTCCACCAGCACACGACCGTTTCCCGTTTTTGCATGCTGCGGGATAAAGTTGTGAAATCAGGAGATCGAAAATTTTCAAAAGAAGAGATCAAGGAATTCAACCGTTCGATTATGAGAATGGATGAAATTCCTGACACAATGGATGACCGCGCAATCAGTCCCGGGAGAACTCTCTGGCAAGCCGTATATGATGCGAACAATCTGTCTGTCGATATCGATTTCTACATCAGGGAATCCGATGATATAAACGAATCCCGTTCAGGCTATTTCAAATTCGAAAACTTATTCGGGTAGGGGAAAATATGGAGAAGATCGATTATACGTACACACCAGTCAAGAAAAAGGAACTTGATGAGATTATCAAGATAGTTTCAGATGCCCTTCTGGTTCCGCCTACTGAATATAAAAAAGTCAGGCAGTGGCTGGAGACTGAAGGGATAGACAGCATGCGTGCTGTACGTGATGTCGATACGCTTGTTGGTGGAGTCCAGATGGTTCCGTGGGGACATTTCTATGGTGGTAAAAGCGTCCCCGCGGTCGGCATTTCATTTGTTGGTGTGCGTCCGGAGTACAGGCGTATGGGAGCAGCATCTTTCATGATGAATGAATGTGTCAGGGAGATTTACAGGGAAGGCTACGCGGTCTCCACGCTCTATCCAGCCAATATCCCGCTTTACAGAAGATCCGGCTACGAAGTCGCGCACAGGTCACAGGTGTATGAACTCAATCCGTCCAAAATCCTTGTTCGCTCCCACGACTGCAAGATGGAAAGGGTGGACAAATCGTCCCTTGATATTCTTAAAGATATTTATTGGAAATTCGCATCGGCGACAAATGGAAATATTGACAGGAATGAAAGTTTCTGGACCTGGATATTTGAGCCTATCTGGGATAAGCACAGGGACGTCTACATAATTTCGTACGAAGGCAAGCCCGAAGGCTACGCTGTCGTTACAGTAAGAGATATCGATAAGCCATTAAAGCTAAGGGATTACGCCGCAACCACTCATCGAGCGGCGTTAAGATTGATCACATTCCTCGCGGACCACTCATCGCTCGTCAAAAAAATTAAATTCATCGCCGGACCAGGAGACCCGGTTATCGACTGCTCCCCTGAATGGATGCTGGATGTAAAGGACATCTGCAATGTCATGCTGCGGATCGTCAATGTGAAATCCGCACTCGAACAACGCGGCTACCAGAAATTCCTCGACGGGGAAGTGCATTTCGAGATTGAAGATGACATTGTTCCTGAAAATAACGGTAACTGGATCCTCTCGGTCAAAAAGGGCAGGGGACGATGCAAACAAGGCGGGAAGGGTTCAATTGAGATCGATATCCGCCAGCTCGCCCAGCTTTATTCATGCTATTTTTACGGAACCGATTTTCTGGTCAACAGCTCAATAAAAGCCACTAAAAAAGACATCGAGCACGCGTCGGTGATTTTCTCAGGCCCGTCCCCGTGGATGCGCGACGATTTTTAAAACTGGCAGATCCTAGAGTCCGAGACCATTAAAATCTAGTTTTGTTAATCGCCGGAATTCTTCCGTAGCTGCGACATTATCATTCCACAAAGCATTAGAACACATCCGATTATCGATCGATATCCCAGGGTCTCCGATAAAAGCAGCCATCCTCCCAGAACAGCGAATACCGACTCAAGACTCAAAATTATCGACGCATGTGCCGGGGGTGCCACTTTCTGCCCGACAATCTGAAGGGTGAATGCGATTCCCGACGAAAAAACCCCGGCGTAAATTATCGGTAATGCGGCATTCATGATCTCCTGCAAAACAAACTTCTCATAAATCAGCGCCACTATAAATGCCAGAAATGAACAGAGCGCGAATTGTATGAATGCGAGTTTTATCGAATCAACCCTTGGAGAGTAACTTCCAATAGTGATCACATGAAATGTCCAGCAGATCGCGCATACGAACACCAGCCAGTTTCCAAGGCTCATTTCGACTGTACCTGCCGACGTCAAAAAATATAACCCGACAGCGGCAAGCCCAGCCCCTATCCACGTCATCACTCCTGTCCGGTGCTTCCAGAAAATTCCGGCTATCGGAACCATCACCACATAAAGCCCCGTAATGAATCCGCCGTTACCGGCAGTAGTGTACTGGAGCCCGACCTGCTGAAATGAAGCTCCAAGGAATAATAAAATTCCCGCGATAATTCCGCCCTGCAGAAGTAGTTTCGAGTTACTTTTCCGTACCAGGTGGTTGTCGCTGAATTTTTCCCAGAACAAAATCATCAGCGGAACCAGTGACAACGCTCCGAGCGCAAACCGCACCGCAATAAAGGTAAATGGACCGACATTCTTCATGCCCTCGATCTGGGCGACAAACGCGAATCCCCAGATCGCTGCTGCGATCAGCATAACCAGGTCATATTTGAGTATTTTCCAGTTTAATCTCAATATAAAAAATCTCCCTCGTCGGGACGGGAGAATTTTACATTAAAATCATACTTAATATTCTCAGTATCCATTTTCCGACTTGAAATCAGTCATCTCAGTCGGGTTGGAATTCAAAGCCCTTTTGAGTAGCCTGATCGCGAATCTAAACACACCCGACTGCTCGGACTTCCCCAGCAGATACCGTCGCAGGTGAACCGCAAAAATATTGTAGCAGATTTTTCGGATTACCAGCGGTAAGCCCTGCCTGAACACGTGCTCATTCAGGTATTCCCACCTGATAGGATACCTTATATGAACATCCGCCCGTATCCTGTGAAGTTCCTCAACTGAAAAATCACATATCGAAGGAAACCCATCCATCCCCATCCACCAGGTTTTATGCTTCTCAGGGACATGCTCGAAAGATTCCGTGCCCGGAAACGGGATCATTGTCGAAATCGACAATATCGCTGGATTAAGGTCGTTGATAACCTTGATCGTATTTTTCACGCTGTCACGATTCTCACCGTAATTTCCGAACATGAAAAATGCTATGGACAATATTCCAGCATTATTAAGTGCGGCGAATGTTCTTTTCGCCATATCGACCGTGATCGCCTTTTTCATACTTATCAGCATCCCGTGATCGCCCGACTCAACTCCCACAGCCACAGCCTGCAAGCCAATTTTCTTAAGCATCCGGAAATCGTCCTCATCCAGGATTCCCGCTCTCGTTTCAAAATGGAACTTGAACCTGAGTTTCCGTTTACTGACCTCGTGGATGAATTCGTAGAGCCATTTTCTGGACGGCGGCCATGTCGAATCCCTTATGCCGAAATATTTCGCCCCATAATTTTCCTGCGCGTTCTGGATCTGTTGAGCGAGCCTTTGCGGGGTGAAGTGCCTGTAATTCCCATGGTCCGCTCCACAGAATGTACAGTAGAAGCGGCATCCATAGGAAGATACCAGTGGAAATATCGTGTCGACCGCCCTGGAAAAATTCTCATCGATTATCAGGTCGAAGGCAGGGTCGGGGAGGATGTTTATATCCTTAAATCCAGGACGCGATTCATTTATTACAACATCTCCCGAAAGATCTTTGAAGGCGAGTCCCGATATCGCATGCATCTCAAGAGTACTTCGACCCTCATGAATTTTCCTTAGCCATTCAGTTAATGTCGCTTCGCCCTCACCGATGCACACATAGTCGATTAGCGGAAAATTCTGCAGCGTGTGTTTTGGCTCCGCGCTTACATGCGGACCCCCGACAATCACAGGAAGATTCTTGTATTTGTACTTGAGCCATTGAATGACCCGGTAATGAATATGCAGCTCTTCAGTAACCAGGCTGAATCCGACTGCGTCCGGCTTCGTCTCGTCGATTTTCTCGGAGATCTTACTTCTTGCGTCCGTATCACCGGGATGTAACCGGATGTAGTGGCCGTCGCAATTGTTTTGTCTCAGCCATGCTATCAGTGCGAGAATCGCATGCTTATGGGGCATGAGGTCGAATGCGTAGCGGGCTCCGAACCGCTTGACGTTCGACGGCACGTACTCCTCCTGGGTAAGGGCAATGAATAGAATGGACGGTCGTGAATCCATCGGGACACGCTCCTGCACGCACACGTTCAACCGCACGTGTATGCGCGAAATTCATTGACCTTCCGTCAGTACAATTGGTCCGGAATAATTCCGGCGAAAAATGCGGTGAGGAGCGTTGTGCGAATGATGGACCCTGCGATTAAGAGTGAATGACTTAAATGAATCGGGTCGTTATAAACAGCGCACGCTGTTCCTCCTGAATAATTGGGCCTATAGAAAATATATCACATGCATGGGTATCCCGCCATAGTAAATTTAAATGTATGAAATCTATTCACTCCCAAATTATCTTCACATTCTGCTACACTCTTCTCCATGAAGGAGCCTGTCTCAAGACTCGCTATTCTCACCCAATTGATACTCGCAATTATCGCGATTTCTTTCCTTGCCTCGTGTGCCGGTCCAAGTCCCGCAAAATCGGAATCCGAAAATTTATTGGAGCCTGAACCTGTTACAACTCTGATCGATACTCACGCTGAACAGTCTCCTCCGGATATTACAATCAGACTCGCATTTGTCGGCGACATCCTTCTAGCGCGTGGATGCGGACAGAAAATCCAACGCTACGGGATCGAATATCCATTCGCTGAAGTCAAATCCATCCTTTCATCAGCCGATATAGCATTCGGAAATCTCGAAGGCACATTGACAGGAACAAGAGTCACCGGCTCCCGTACCGACTGGACATTCCGGTCACCGCCTGAATTCGGACAGTCCCTTGTCGACGGCGGATTCGACATCGTCACTCTTGCGAACAATCACATTAACGACGCTGGCGTAAGTGGAATTACCGACACGGTACAGGCACTTCAGAATCTGGGAATTCGCTATGTCGGTGCGGGGGAGAACATTTCAGAAGCCCGATCACTCAGGATTATAGATTTCAATGGATTAAAAATCGGATTCCTGGCGTACACTGACATAGCGAATATAGGATTAAACTTTGCATCGGCGACAGAAACACGTCCGGGAGTGGCATCTGCACAAACGGACTTCATCTTTGAAGAAATCGCAACCGCTGAACGAAAAGTAGATCTTTTAGTCGTTTCATATCACTGGGGAAATGAGTACCAGACAAGCCCGTCAGAAAGGCAGCAATTTCTCGCTTACAATTCAATCGATTCGGGCGCGGATATTGTAATCGGACATCACCCCCACGTATTGCAGCGGGTCGAAGAATACAACGGAAAGACAATCGCGTTCTCGCTCGGAAATTTTGTATTCGACAGCTACAGGACAGTTCAGACCACATCAATGATTTTATGGATTGACTGGGATTCGGCAACCGGAAATCAGGCATATCGCGAAATTCCGTGCAGGATCACTGATTTCAGGCCTGTTCCCACGCAGGAATGGACAAGGGTTCAGTAAAGACTGTCTAATTTGAGCTCAATGGGCAGAAAATTGTCGCGCTGAATGGCGGTCCCATCTTCAAGTTCTACGAGGCATTTTCACTCATGGTTTATTGCAATTCCCAGGATGAGATCGATCATTACCGGGAAAAATTCACCGATGGCGGAGCGGAAATACAGTGTGGATGGCTCAAGGATCGATACGGGTTCTCGTGGCATATAAACACCACAGCCCTTAATGAACTTTTTAGCTCTGACGATCCTGCAAAATCTGAACGTGTGATGTCGGCACTCCTCAAAATGAAAAAACTGGATATTGAAACCTTAAGGAATGCGTGAAAAATGACTAAAACTGAAATCATGAAAAGATGTTTCGACGCATACCGCCTCAGCCAACGTGAATTACTCGAAGGAATATTCACTGACGACTTCACCTTTACAAGCCCATACGACGATCGAATCGATAAAAAGACATACTTCGAGAGGTGCTGGCCCGGCAATCAACACATCACCGGACATGTAATTGAGGAAATTATCGAATCCGGCGACCACGTATATGTCCACTATAAATGCACCACAACCGATGGCAGGGAATTTCGAAACGTGGAAATTCACACGTTCGAAGGGGATAAGATAAAAAAAGTGGAAGTCTACTTCGGGGCTGCTTATCAAGATGGCGGCTTCCTTACACAGCACGAGATGAACAAATAAAAAAATCCCGCGCGTCAGGCGGGAATTATTTTCTCTGGTGGAGCTTACCGGGCTCGAACCGGTGACCCCCAGCTTGCAAAGCTGGTGCTCTCCCAACTGAGCTAAAGCCCCATTCACCAAAATATCAACCTAATTCTATTACCTATATATCTTCCAGTCAATGAACAAGGGCGCACAGTATGCGCCCCATGATAGATTTCCGTCCGGTTTGTGTTCTTATCCGTCCTTGAACTGCGCGACAAGATTACTTACCGATGCTTTCGCGTCGCCAAGGAGCATCCTTGTGTTCGGATAGAAGAACAGGGGATTCTGGATTCCCGCGAATCCGGGATTCAGAGACCTCTTTAAAACGATACAGGTTCTTGCCCTGTCAACTTCAACTATCGGCATACCCCAGATTGGAGATGTCTCATCTGTTTTCGCTGCCGGATTGACAACATCGTTCGCACCGATAACGATAGCTACATCCACCGTCTCCATCGCCGGATTAACATCCGGAGGCTCAACCAGCTGGTCGTATTCAACATTCGCTTCGGCAAGAAGTACATTCATGTGACCGGGCATACGTCCGGCGACAGGATGGACTACATACCTTACCTCGGCGCCATTTTCGGTAAGAAGGTCTCCGAGCTCCTTAACCACGTGCTGCGCCTGCGCGACAGCCATACCGTAGCCAGGTACGAAAATAACCGACTTGGCAGCTTCCAGAATATAATACGTATCTTCCGCGCTGATCGGCTTCGCTTCGCCCTGAACCGCAGCTCCAGCAGCAGATTCAGTAACTGCGCCGAATCCGCTGAACAATACATTAGCAAGCGACCGGTTCATCGCTTTGCACATTATATTCGTAAGAATAAGTCCGCTGGCACCAACAAGCGCGCCAGCCACTATCAAAACATTATTATTAATTACAAATCCGGCAGCGCATGCCGCTAATCCGGAGTATGAATTCAAAAGTGAGATTACGACCGGCATATCCGCGCCGCCGATCGGGATAACCGCGAGAACTCCCAGGATCAGTGACAGAACCACGATGATCGCGAATATAATATTTGCGTAACCTGATGTAGGCTGTGCAATGAACATAATTCCACAGATCAGGATCGCAACGAGAAGCACTCCATTCACGATCTGCTGGCCGGCGAACAGTACCGGTTTCCCGTCTATTTTTTCAGCGAGTTTCGCCCATGCGATTATACTGCCGATAAACGTGACCCCACCAATCAATTCGGTGAAGTAAATCGCGCCGATGGTGAATCCTACATTCGGATGGTTTGCAGCATAGGCTTCATAGTTATAATCTATGACCATCCACTCGGCAGCACCGACAAGTAGCGACGCCAGACCGCCTGATCCGTTGAATAAACCGACCATTTCCGGCATCTGGGTCATCTTTACGATTTTAGCTGAGATAATACCGATTCCGGTACCTATTATTACGCCGAGTATGATCCACTGGTATTCCCTTACTTCAGGAAGCAGGATCGTGACAATCATCGCGAGAAGCATTCCGCCAAGTGAGATCTGGTTGCCCTTGCGTGCGGTCGACGCTTTCGAGAGCATCTTCAGTCCGACAATGAACAGGACGGATGCGGCAATGTAAAAAAGATCGATAACCTGCGGACTCATTACTTGCCACTCTCCTTCGGTTTGAACATCTGAAGCATCCTGTCGGTAACGGCATAACCACCGCCGACATTGATCATCGCCGCGATTACCGCGAACAGGCCGAGCCATTTCGCCATGCCTTCATGCGCGGACCCGGCAGCTATCAACGCCCCTACAATCGTGATTCCGGAGATCGCGTTCGATCCGGACATCAGGGGAGTATGAAGCTGCGATGGTACCTTCGCGATAAGTTCAAATCCGTATCCGATAGCCAGTACAAATGTAAAGAATAAAAGCGGTTCCATTATCGGACCTCACTTACCCTGGTTGTTCCAGTGGTTCTTAAGCATTTCGTTTGCAAGCGCCCCATCCCGCACTATCATGCATCCATCGAGTATTTCATCTTCAAGATTTACCTTGAATGTATTCGCTTCCTTGTCCCAGAAGTGTTCCACCAGGTTGTATAAATTGCTGGCATACATCTGGCTTGAGTGAACAGGCACATATCCGGGCAGATTCTCAGGACCGAGGATCGTAACGCCGTTCACAACGACTTCTTCGCCAAGTTTCGATCCCACGACATTTCCACCCGTCTCAACAGCCATATCGAGCACGATACTTCCCGGCTGCATCGCCGCTACCATTTCTTCAGTGACAATGACCGGCGCCTTACGTCCGAAAACCTGCGCGGTAGTTATAACAATATCCGACTGGGCACAGACCTTAGCCATTCCAGCCTGCTGTTTCTTTATCTGTTCTTCCGTCAACGCTTTAGCGTAGCCGTCTTTTGTCTCACCGGTTTCGCCCAGATCGATCTTCACGAACTTCGCTCCAAGCGACCGTACCTGCTCTTCGACAACCGGACGGGTATCGAACGCTTCGACACGTGCGCCGAGACGTTTCGCGGTCGCGATAGCCTGCAGACCCGCTACACCGACACCGATTATGAAAACCTTCGAGGGCGATAATGTTCCCGCTGGAGTCATCATCATCGGAAGCGCCTTGGTCAGCTTTTCTGCTGCGATAATTACCGCTACATAGCCGCCGAGGTTAGCCTGCGAACTGAGCGCGTCCATTTTCTGGGCTAGTGTGGTACGCGGGATCATTTCCATGCAGATCGCGTTGACCTTCGCCTTCTCGAACGCCTTGATCAGGTCGTGGTCGAAGAAAGGTTCCATGTACGACGCGTGAATCGAGCCTTCCTTCTGAAGGCCTATCTCGTCGGTGGGAGGCTTTCGCAGCCTGAGTACCATGTCCGCATCTGCAAGGCCTTTTTTACGGTCTGTCTGGATGGCGCAGCCGACGTCCTTGTATTTGTCGTCGGTGAATCCAAGCCCGTTTCCGAGTCCGGATTCTATATCGACCTCAGCGCCGAGTTTGACGAATTTATCGGCGATCGAGGGAATTACAGGGACCCGAGTTTCGCCGGGGTGAGTTTCTTTTGGTATAAAAATACGCATCGAAAGTGTCTCCGCGTTAAAAGTATCACAAGAATGGGTACATTAATGATGATAGAGTGCTACGTCAAGGGTTAAGGTGAGATTAGGGAAATTTTTTTCTTTGGGTAATGTTTAAGGGGGGTTAATTAATCATTTATTTATTCGAGCTTATACATTCATGATGTATAATACCAATGCTAAGGAGGAGTAATCATGACAGAAAACGGAAAAGCAGCATTAATCGTTCTGATAATATTTCTCTTATTTATAAGTCCAGCCAAAGCATCTTTGGAAGAAAATGAAAATCTTAAACCCATGAATATTACACTTGATGTTTACCAGGATATGATGGATATCATGAATGCAGAGATACAGTATCACGGAAATATAGGCCAGATCAGTGAATTTACTCTATCCGACCTGCAATCAGAAGGATTACTTGGCGGATTGACTGATGGCTTTTCCTTCGAG
>DASWIV010000288.1:0-5997 GCA_036397475.1 bacterium | reverse complement strand
AAATTCACCAGCTTATTCGGAACCACAATCAATTTCTTGATCTCAGAATCGCCGATGTGCTTCATCACCTTTTCGGTTTTACATGCTTCCTTCAGGTCATCTGCTGAAATATCTGTCGAAACTTCGATCGTATCGCGCAGCTTCCCCATGACCTGGACAGCGATAGTCATTGTGTCAGAGACCAGATATTCCGAGTGGAATTCAGGCCAGCTTGTTCTGAATATGCTGTCAGAATTGCCTAACGCTTCCCAGCATTCTTCCGCGAAATGAGGAGCGAATGGCGAGATCAGCCTGACCAGAATTCCCAGCGCGTGCGCACAGTCGCCGGGGCCATTTTCTGCGGATTCCATCCGGTTAGCGATGAATGCCTGGATCGCGTTGGACAGTTCCATCATACGCGCGATAGCTGTATTCAGGCTCTTGTGCTCTTCAATATCCAGAGTCACTTCACGGATCGCGTAATGAACAGCCTTTCTCAACTCTTCGTCGTATACATTACCTACAGATCCATCCGATGGCACCTTTCCTTTACATGAATCCAGATTCTCATAGACCATCCGCCAGACACGATTCAGAAATCTGTACTGGCCTTCCATGCCTGTCATGCGGTAATCGGTTGGAGGGTAAGTGTCCTTTGGTTCATCCGGACCGCGCTCGATATGGTCTTCCCAGTCGATATCGCGTTCGGGCGGCGACGCGAACAGTGTGAACAGGCGGGTAGTGTCGGCGCCGTAATGCTTTGTCAGATTTTTCGGGTCCTCGACATTCCCCTTGCTCTTCGACATTTTCTTCCCGCCCCACATGACAATGCCCTGTGTCAGCAGCCACGGCGCGGGTTCGTCGAATTTAACGTGGCCGGCATCGTACAGAACTTTCGCGATGAACCTGAAATACATCAGGTGCATGATGGCGTGCTCGGGTCCGCCGATGTACAGATCGACCGGACACCAGTAATCGACATCTTCTCTCCTGAACGGGACATCGTCAGCGTCGGGCGAACAATATCTCATAAAATACCACGACGAATCGACAAAGGTATCCATCGTGTCTGTTTCCCGGCGTCCCTGGTTTCCGCACTTCGGGCAGTCGGCATTGACGAATTCACTCACCGACGCCAGGGGGCTTTTATCTCCAGCGGTAAAATTGACCTTTGATCTGTCCGGCAGCAGGACAGGAAGATCTTCGTCCTTAACAGCGACAGGACCGCATTTGTCGCAGTGGATTATCGGAATAGGTGCGCCCCAGTATCGTTGGCGGGAAATCAGCCAGTCGCGCAGTCGGTAATTGATTGTCTTACCACCCAGCCCCAGCATATCCAGACGAGTCGCGACAAATTCCCAGAATTCTTCCGACGTCATACCGTCGTGCTCGCCGCAATTCACCATCACTCCGGACTCAGTATAAGCCTCATCCATCGGAGCCATAGGATCGATTTCAGCATCAGGCGGAGAAATTACACGCCTTATGTCCAGATCGTATTTTCTGGCGAACATGAAGTCGCGGGTATCGTGGGCTGGAACAGCCATGACCGCGCCGGTACCGTATTCTGCCAGCGCGTAGTTGGCGATCAGTATAGGGACTTTGTCGCCAGTCAGAGGATTCATGCAGGTACGCCCGATGTGCATGCCCTCCTTTTCGCTGTCTTCGCTGGTGCGTTCAATATCGGACTGAGACTGGCATTTGCGTACAAATGCACGGACCTCTTCCAGTTTTTCGGGAGGAGTCATCTGCTCGACAAACGGATGCTCAGGCGCCAGGACCATGTATGTAACACCGAACAGGGTATCGGGGCGTGTAGTGAAAACGCTTATGTCATGATCAAAGTCATTCACCGGGAAAGTGATCATGCAGCCTTCGGATCGCCCGATCCATGCGCGCTGCATATCAGTCACACGATCAGGCCATCCGCCCTTCAGTTTATCGAGATCGTCCAGAAGTCTCTGGGCAAATGCGGTAGTTTTAAAGTACCACTGCTTCAGCTTGCGTTTTTCTACAGGAGTTCCATGGCGCTCGCAGATCCCGCCTTCAGCCTGCTCGTTAGCCAGGACTGTCTGGCACCTGGGACAGTAATTTACTGTTGCGTCTTTCTGGTAAGCGTAGCCATTTTCGAAAAGCACCTTGAACAGCCACTGTGTCCATTTGTAGTAATCCGGACGGTGGCAGGCGACCTCGCGCCTCCAGTCGTAGGAAAATCCCATACTGGTGATCTGGTCGCGTATTATCTCTATATTTGCCTCAGTCCATGGTCCGGGATCAGCACCTTCCTGTATGGCGGCGTTTTCGGCTGGCAAGCCGAAGGAATCGAATCCCATGGGATGGATCACGTTGAAACCACGCATGGATTTGAAACGCGCGTAAACGTCCCCTATGCAGTACACGCGGGTATTTCCCATATGCAGGCCTGAGCCTGACGGGTACGGGTACATTTCCAGGATGTAAAATTTAGGTTTGTTTGGGTCAGGATCGGTTGAGTAGAGATTCCAATCAGCCCATTTATTTCGCCATTTTTCCTCAACTATTCTAAAGTCGTATTTCTGGTTCATTTCAAACTCCCGATTGCCCAACAGATGAAGGGTATTAAATATAGGATATGGCTTCTTGGAGAATGGTAACCGGCGGAAGCGGGACCGGTGTCGAGGCAGGCCCACATCATCCGGATGCGGGCCGGGTAAGGTTGAGGCTGAGGGCGGGATATTTGAAATCTTCGGACATTGATGGAATAATATCTGGTTAATTCCTATTCTATTTTCCGTATATACACCGTAAAGGGACGGGTAGTCAAGCCCCGGGGGGAATCAGGGGAGCAAATAAATTTAACGAGAGTTAAGCAAATCATATTGAATTATATCTTATAATGATGTAATATGTCGAAGGATAAAAAATGAGTATTATTTAATAATACGGCAAAAAATCCTCTTGATATCCTAAAGATTCTTTGTCATAATACTGCGTAAGATTTGTTAAAGTGGCGAAACAGCCCCATCACGGGTTAATCTTAAACGAAACAGAAAAATTTATAAGGAGGCTGCTATGAATCGATGGACAGTAGTCCTTGCCTCAATGCTGTTATCAGTATTTGTGGTAATGGGCTGTTCCGGTGGCGGCGACAACCCTATGGCGCCGAACTCCGGGTCCGATATGCTTACTAGCAATAATCATAGGGCGCAGAATAACACCCAGACTCAACTCTGGGGATATTATTCGATCTACATCGATGTCGAAAATCAGGTGGTAGAATCTGTAGTAGACAGAACTGCTATGTTCAACGCAAACGTTGTAGCATTCCTGAACAGCAATCCTGCTGCTCTTGGTTTCAATATCCTTGAAACTCCAATGGGTCCTGATTACATTGACGTCGATATTGAAGTCACATTAACACACCCACTTCCGGGTCTTCCGCAGTACGACGGATACGACGTACGTGGTATTTTCATTGGTGACGGCTCACTTAGCCTTTCCAATGGCGTCACATATTCTGACAACGTAACAGATCAGGGTATGTTTGGCGATCCGGATGATGGACGTGGCGCACCTGACGGTTATACCCGATGGTACAACGCGGTTGAGTTCAATGGCGGGCTGGATGTACTCGCTTACACCGAAGGTATCTTCGCTGCTAAGAGTTACACAAGTAACGCCACACTCAATCCTTACAAGTATTTCGCCGACGGCCTCGGAGCAAACGATGACGTCTGGGCATTCCTGAACGGCACACTGGACAACGGTGTATTCTCATCAGGTTCATCCAACACGCGAACATACTACCTCCGCTTCCCGAACTTCCCCGGCCCGGTCAATTATGACTATTCCGTGGTTGCTTCATGGAAGGGTGAGGCTCCCGAGGATCATCCCGCTAATACAGTTGAGACTGTCGGCATTTCAACTTCACAGGCAGACAGCTCAGTGTATTATGATCCGTCAACCGGAACCGGTGGCGGAGACCTGGTCCTCGATCTTGACGTTTTTGGTTGGGAATATCAGCCGTCAACACTATGCATTGAAGGTAACATCTTCTCAGGCGTTTCCGAATTCAATGCTCTCAGCGTTGTTACGGGTGGAACAGATGCATATTCTTCGTATCATGTTGAAGTTCCTGCCGACAGCGTTCTTTCATTAACAGGCAACGAATTCTGGGTAATCGCCAAGTACGGCGGCTTCAACTACGGTAACGAGTTCGGAATACCGAACGATGCCGAAGCCGATGTACTGGCAGCCTACTTCAGAGTTGCCGCTGATACTGGTGACGAACTTCCTTGTACGGATCCTGCCGTCATCAGCATTACGCCTGACACAGGTGGTTCGGGACAGTTCATTAACGATGCGGTCATAGTTTGTGACGCAATCGAAGACGGACCAAGCCTTGACGCTTACCTGACAAATGGCACAGACCTGATCCAGGGTACTGATGTTTCATACATCGATGGAACAAGCCTTTCAGCTGACTTCCTCATTCTCCCATCATACGCGACCGGTGCTTATGACGTTGTCGTAACTAACGGATGCGGTGGAGAAGGAACAGGCGTTGGCTTATTCACGGTCGGTGCTGCAACATCAGGTTGGGTAATCACAGGAACCAACGATCTTCCGTCTCCTGACCCGACACCTGATCCGGTTTATCTTGACTTCTGCGCAATGGGAGATCCTGCCCAGGAAGGTGTTTACTACCACTGGACAAACGATAACCCGCAGGACTACAAGATCAACCATTACACTCTCGACTATGATCAGGGCACTGGTGGAACAACTGATTACACAATCTTTATGCCGTACATTCAGCCTGGCAACCAGGATGGATTCTTCGGCGGTAACCAGTACTGCGCTGCGCTCGAGGTAACCAGCGACTCGTCCTGCGTATTCACCACCAAGTTCTCCGGTCCCATGGTCTGGGGCGGTTACAATGGGAACGGTCCTGTATGGTGGTTCTCAGCTCCGGCAAACGGAACAATCGACAATGGCTACATCTTCTTCTCCATGAGGTTCGTCGACCTAGAAGCTTCGAATCCTTACAACGGTGAAGTCTTTGGTGCCTGGTGCGCTTATCCTGCCGGTGTCCAGGGAGCAACATTCAGACTGAATCCACCTTGGGGTATCTTCAGCTACTTTGGTCTGTACTACTACTACGGTGGTGGCGGATCGACATTACCCGTCGACACGACTGGTGGAACGGATGGACTGGTATATAACGGAAACAGTTCCAAGTATCTGGGCTCAACCGACAATGTATACAATGGTCCTAACTACTTCGGTATTGACACCGATCCTCAGGAACCACTTGCCGCCGGCCACGATGTTATCTGGTACTACCTTGAAGAAGGTCCGGATATTGGCGGAGGCGTATTTGATAACGGCATTGAGATTCAGTCCAATCGCCAGGTTCCTCCATCACCCACCGGTAACAAGGATCCTGTGGCTCTTGGCACAATCGATTCCAACGATCCCGACTGGAACACAACAAGTGACAACCCGGCAATCGACCTCTCTGTCTACAACGCGTCTGATTCAGGCGATGACACGGTCAACTGGGTAGTCGTTCTGTTCGATAATTCAGACGGATCATTCGGATTCGGCTCATGGGATTCTTCCGAGACCTACATCGGTGGAATTGACGGCCTGCCAGGTACTCCTCTCGCTCTTGATGTTGACACTGTTAACTCTGTAGTCCACGTGTGGACCGCAGAAGATTATGATGATGGCAACACCGACGATGACTATGAGTATCACTGGTGGACTTTCGATTACCTGTAAATCGACGACAACGGTACACAGGTAATTTACTTGCAACACCTAGCCCCCTCTCACGAGGGGGCTATTTTATTGCCTAATTAAATTGTGTGAGACAGAAGTTATAAACTATCAGTTGCCGAACCTGATTCCCTGGGCAAGCGGAAGTTCGGTTGTCCAGTTGATAGTATTGGTCTGACGTCGCATGTACGCCTTCCACGAGTCGCTTCCCGCTTCACGTCCTCCGCCGGTTTCCTTCTCTCCACCGAACGCTCC
>DASWIV010000287.1:0-3406 GCA_036397475.1 bacterium | reverse complement strand
CCTGAAGAACCCTTACGATCTGTTCTTCGCTGTAACGTTTTCCATGCTTTTTCTTGTCTGCCATGTTCTGGCCTCCGTTTGGTATATTGTAGCGGAAAACCAAAACTCAGACTGGTCCTGTTTTCGGGGAGCAGGTCATCTGGCTGAAAGACACTGACAAACAAGTTTGTCAATGCTACAGACTGGGGGGGCAGGTCATGTCATATTCAAAGCACCTTGTCACCATTTCCCTCCAATCTGTCCTATTAGTTATTGAGGGACCTCTATCCAGTCCCCACTCACCGGCTATCCACGCCGGTTGTTTTGTTGTGCCTGAATTATATATAAAATATCAATATATACATCCAATATGTTTCACGTGAAACAATGTAGGATTTCCCGTCTTTAAAAAAACCGCCGATGCTGGCGGTTTTGATGTTTCAGTATTTCATTCTTATTTCACACGTTCCGGATCTTGTCGATCACGTCCTGGACACTCTCGACTGCCTTGATGCCGGATTCGAACGTCTTGTCCAGCGTCTTGACCGCGTCTTGGAACGCGTTTGTCGATTCGTCCAGCACGTAGGACAGATCCCCCATTTTGCCGCCCGTGTGCTCGTGGCCGGGGACCCCGTCTTCGCTGCGGGCATCCCGCAGTTCATTGAACAGGTTGAACGCCGTGTGCGCGACAGCGGCGATGCCGAATCCAAGTATTACTCCCTTGATAAATGTGACCGTGTCCCAGTTGGAATCGTCGCGTCGACGGCGCGACTCGCCGACCTCAACTGAATCGTTGTGCCTTTTTACAACTGTCATGGCGGGAACTCCTTACGAAAATCTCTCTCCAGTGTAATAGTATCGGCAGAAAAATCCAAACGCGTAACCATATTTTTTAAGTTCTAATTTAAATACCCAAGTCCCTTTAAGAGGTCCTGCATCTTCTCATTTTCGGAATCGTCCAGCCCCGACTGCGATCCGCCCCCGCCCCCTTCGGGTGGGCCGTATTCAGGAGGGCATGACTTCAGAAAATCATCAGTAAATGCCCCCGTAATCGGTTTCCCGTCGATATCTGACGGAATTTTCAATTCTGCCAGCATCTGGATAGTAGGGTAAATGTCCGTCAGGGACGGGATTGGTTGAAGATTAGCTCCCGGATTAACACCGTCGCCGAAAAATCCCACAAGTCCCTCCATCCTGTGTGTCCCGCACCAGATGAGTTCGGTGCCTGATTTTGTCCCGGGAGGATCAAGGGATGACCCGTCCGATAATTTATATCCATTTTTCTTGAGAGCCGGGTCTTCCCGCCAGAGGAGGAACAAGTCGGGAGCCGTTTCAATCGATTCGCCCCACAATGCGTCCTCGCGATACATTACTCCATTGAACAATGGCACACCGGATTCAATCTCAAGGCATTCAAATCCTTTCTTGATTTCGTCGCGGATTTTAAAATATTCAGCGCCATCGTCGACAATCCCATGGCTGAACAGGCTTTTCCTGTTAATGTATATCCCGACACCGTAGCCGCCCGGCGCGCAGAACGCTTTGGTCTCTTCGAATTTTATATTCTCCATGAATGGAATCGCGGATAATTTTTCGGAGATCGCTTCCTTTTTCGATCCGAGCACCTGGTTGAATGCGTTCCTCACGCCGTGGGGAGTGTACTTTTTCAAAATATAAACAAGCCTGTTCGCGACCGATCCCGCTCCGGCGGCTACCGACTGGGCTGCTTTTCCCATCTCCTTACCACGTTTAAGAAATCCGAGCGACTCAAGCCGGTCGGTAATGAACCTGTCCTTGCCGATCGTCCCGATCAGTGGCTCGGATCCATGGTCGCTGACCAGGATCAGATGTCCGCCTCCATTTTCCACTTCTGCCATCATTTCTTCAACCAGCGGATCTATCGCCATATATATATTTGATAAAGCGTTTCGATACCCTGCCGGTACTTTTTCGTCCGGATCGTAATCGGGGTGATTTTTATCAAAATATCTCGAGTAAAAATGAGGGATGAAATCAGTCGCCTGAAAAACGGCAAATACCAGCCCCGCGTCGGGGAACATTCCCATCGATTCCCTTATCAATCTCACTGTTTCTTTCGTGTGATTTTCAAGATGTGCATGGAGATTGTCGAGCGAGCGGCCATGAGTCGGGTCAATTTCCGACAGATGGGGGAACTCTTTCAGGAATTTATCACGCAGATCATGAGGGCGTATGAAGTCGCTTCCTGCCGATGGTGTCCCGAGGCCGGATATTTCAATTCCATTTGTTTCGGGATCGGCTGGAAAAGTGTAGGGGACAAGCAGGCTTAATGTTCTGATCCCGGCGTTTCCTGCGCGTTTGATAAAGCTCAGTCTCTTCCTCCACGATCCGGTGACCATTTTAAAGACGCCATTTTCGCCTGGCTGGATGAAATCGTAGATCCCGTGTTTACCGGGATTCACTCCGGTCATCATGGTCGACCACGCGGGCGGGGTCAGGGGAGGGATAACCGACAGGCAGTCTGATCGGACACCTTTTTCAAAATACTTTGAGAATCCGGGGAGTTGGCCCGATTTAAGGAGTGGGTCAAAGTGGTTGAAACTGGCGCCGTCGAGTCCGATCACAAAAATTCGTGGGCCTGACTTTTCCCCTATCTTTCTGATCAACCGGACTCACCAGCTTCGGTTTCCTTCAGAAGCTCTTCGAGGACCATCGCGACTTCCGATGCGTCAACACTTCGTTCATCCGAGTAATCGATAAGTTTCTCGCGGATAGTGCCATCCACATCGATAACCCAGTAGAACGGGCTTACGTGGTGTCGCGACGCGGAATCGTCGGGATAATCCTGCTGGATGAGATCCTCATCCCAGAACAGGTCGCGATATTTTTCGGTCAGGGACAGATTGTTCTGATTTTCTTTCCTGAACAGGAAGTGGATGTAATTCTTTTCAGATTTGATTGCCTGCCTGATTACGTCGGGTTTCTCCATGGGAAGAATGACCGCATTGAATTTTCCTTCCCAGACACGGTGGAGCGCTTCGATGGCAAGGAGCGCATCCTGCCCGTCGTCCGTTTTGAAACTTACATGGACAGCTATTAGGAGGGGGAGTCCGAGGTAATCCGAGATACGGACATCGTCGCCGGTTAGGTCGGTGAATTCTTCCTGGAGAAAGTCGTTTTTCAAAGGATTTACATTGTCGGAATGAACCTGTGGAAGTATGTACGTGACATCGTCACCCGTGGCCTCATTCTCTTCTGCAGGTTTGGAGCAGGAGACGAAGAGCAAGACGACAGTCAGGGCAAGATAGATTTTTGACAGGGTCGACATCGATTGTTCATTTCAGACACCGGAATTTTATCACAGTTCAGGGATCCAGATTGCCGATGTATTATCACCGTAGGCGACAATCTTTTTGTCTATGTACATCATCCCTACCCACGCGCAGAC
>DASWIV010000286.1:0-12970 GCA_036397475.1 bacterium | reverse complement strand
TGTCGCTTTATCGACTTCCTTCCTCGTAATTATGCCAAGGATATTCTGTTCGCTTCCCGTAACCACAAGTCCGGATATTCCAAGTCTCGCCAGCGTCTGCCCGGCGGTTTTTATATCTGCGTCGGGTGAAATGGTCTTCACGGGCGAGGTCATTATGTCGCGCGCCACTGTACTTGGGCTCACCATATCGCGTATTACATCGATCAGCCTTTGGAGCACAATATGAATAGATGTGTCCGCCACCAGGGCACTTGCAGCCTGCGAATGCCCGCCGCCTCCAAAGGTTCCCAGGATCTGCCCGAGATCAATCGACGGCAGCCGCGACCTTCCCACGACAAATACCCGGTCTTTCAGCTGGACAAGCGCGAAAAGTACATCCGCACTTTCCATCTCCTGTACTTTTCTGGCCAGAAACGCTATCTCGTCGATAAATTCATCGGCCCTCGCCTGCGTGAAATGGATCGGAATTCCCTGGACTTCAAGAATCCGGACATTCATCCCTAACTCTGTCAGAAGACGCTTCTGGGGAGGACTCAGCTTGATCCCTATGAACCTGTCGACTATTTCCAGTGATGCACCCTGTTTTAAAAGCCATGCGGCAGCTTCGAGGTCTTCGGCGGTTGTCGACGGGTATAACAGGCTTCCCGTATCCTCATAGATTCCAAGGATCAGCAGGGTCGCCTCAATCGATGAAAGCCTAACCCCCCGTTTTTTCAGCTCTTTTATCAGGAGGGTTGTGTTAGCCCCGACGTTTCCGAAGACATGTGTGTTTGCCTTGAAATCCGGACCCTCTTCCCTGTGATGGTCCCACATTTCAACACGTACATCGAGACGGTCCAGCAGTCCTTCAATCCGCTTCAACTGCGACCGCGACGAGCAGTCGACTATTGTAACCTTCTTGATTGAGCTTATATCAATTTCCTTCAGCTTGTACCTCGGGAACTCATTGCCATATAGCGCAAGGAATTCTCGCACATTGGTATCCTGGCCTGCGATGAGGACAACCGGTGACTCACGGTCCAGAAGGTATGCCGCGTGCATGCTCGCCAGGGAATCGAAATCGGTCCCGGGATGCGATATAATGATTGATTTGAACGCCTTTTTTTGATTTACTGATGCCATAGGCAATAAATACCGGGAACGGGTGACTCCTTATACGAAAACCCTCTATAATGTTATCTAAATAACACGGAAGGTTATGACCTTTTCCAACGGTATTCTGTGCTAAATTATATGTCGTTATATCATTTTAGCTAAGAAAATCGAACTGTAATCTTAAAAAAATCTTCAGCCCTCGCGGGAATATTCTGAAGGATTGATAAGGACAATGTTAAAACATACACTTCTGGCTCTACTCATCACAACAATACTATTAGGATGTAATTCAGGGGGCAAGGGTGCCGATCCGCTCTCTCCGGGCACCGTTCAGCCATCTGACCCTTCAGCCATGGCACAATCGCCTGGCTCCAGCCATATGCTCTGGGGTATGTGGGAATGGATTATTGACCTGGAAAATGAGACATTCGAAGCTGTCCCGGTACGATCGGCAAACCTTCATTTTAATGTCGCCAAGATCCTCGACAATCCCCCCCCGAAGTTCGGATTCTCCAATTTCAACCTCGATAAGCCGAACAACACCATCAGCCTTGACGTCACCCTCACGCATCCTTTCGCCGGCAAACCCAATCTGGCGGGATTCAACGTGAAGGGAATTCTCATTGCGCCGGGGTCCATCAAAAATTTCAGTGATAACAGCATCAGTATTCCCGGCCCCGACGATACACATCTTTTGAACCCCGATGGTATCACCCGGTGGTGGAATCCGGTAGAGTTCCCGGAATTCAACAGCGAAGTTGATCCGGTATGGAAATATAACGATGGCGCTTTCGGCATTCCGAACGGTTCCGGCGGAGTGGTCTATGATGCAACCCTGAATGGATTCAAGCTTTTCTCAGACGACCTGACCTTTACCGACCCGGTCGAAAATCTTGACCTTGCAGAGCGTGCGGTCTTCAGAGCTGGAAATTCCAATACGCGACATTACGACGTCTGGTTCCCGCTCACAGCGGAAAATACATGGATTTTGAAATACAACTATGCGGTCGATGCGAGCTGGGCGGCGATTCCCGGCTATCAGCCCGGACAGGACATCGATATTCCGGGCGATTACCCGTCGAACGCAAATGAAAATGAAGCGTTCATGTCAACGCCGATCGCAGTGGTAAATACCCTGTTCTGGGTAGACGACACCCAGAAAGGAGGCTCGTCAACTTTCAACATGCAGATATTCGACTGGCAGGGATATCTCGATCCCGGCGATGTCGCCGACCAGATTTCAACTGTCATGATCGAATGCCCGACTGCGTATGACGGAGTTATTTACGGCACCGCCGTGGATTCCGGTGCCGACCCTCAGCCCTACGCCGAATATGAATTCGTCATCCAGGGTTCTCACCTGATCAGCAATGGTGACAATCACATCGGCCTTTTAACTGTTGAAAGTGCGAACGGAGATTACCAGCCACTGGTGACGCAATTTGCCGGCGACTCTCCCCTCGCCTATTACTCCTTCTTCGAATGGCCCGATATCAGCGCTACCGCGCCTCCTAACCTTCCTCCTATTGCTGCCGCGACCGCCGATGATACAAATGTATCTGTTGATACACCTTTGTGTTTCGACGCGTCGGACTCGACCGATCCCGACGGAACCATCGTTTCCTATGAATGGGATTTCGACGGCGATGGCACCTATGGCGATTCATACGACAGTGGAACCGATATCCAGCCTTGCTACATTTTCACCGAAGAGGGCGAGTATGAAGTGGATCTCATGGTCACCGACAACGGCGACTCTGTAGATACACTCGATGAAAAAATTATCATAACCGTCACACCTCCGAACGACCCTCCAGTAGCAATGGCTACCGCCGATGCCGACGATGTTCCGGAAGGAACAACTGTTACATTCGATGGATCGTCCAGTTTCGATCCTGACGGATCGATCGTCTCGTGGGAGTGGGATTTTGACGGTGACGGCACCTGGGATATTCCCGACGGCGGTACGGCGGACATACCGGAGCACCTATATCAGTTAAAGGGACTTTATCAAGTACAGCTTCGCGTTACTGACAATCTTGGTAAAACGGATAAGCTTGACCAGGATCTGCTGATCAATGTGTTCGAAGTTATCGTCAATGAACCACCAACCGCCTGTGCGGAGATCCAGGGGACATCCTGGTGGGAAGACGACCCGGTATTTTTCGATGCCTCCTGTAGTACCGACTCCGATGGCGAAATTGCATTCTACCTGTGGGATTTCAATAACGATGGCGTCTACACCGATTCATACGATGTCGGTACCGACGAAAAGCCGGGAAAAATTTTCGCGCCAGGTGATCATACTGTCTGGTTGAAGGTAATCGACAATAATGGCGCGTCGGATATCATCGACGTTCCATTCGAGTTCTTTGTAGATACTCATGTAGTGATCACCTTACCTGAAGACCAGGCTTTTAAAGCTGCCAACGGTTATGAGTATTTAGTTTATTACGGCGACGCATCTGTCGATCCGGTCGCAATAAATTACGACGAAAATCACGGACCCTGGGATTTCTCAACTATTACATATAGCGGCGATGTTGATCACATGTACAGGGTCGCTACAAGTGAACCTGACCTCGCGAAGTATATTCCGAGCTTCTTCCCCTCTTCCACCCAGTATTTTGTCATGAACGAGGCAACGGTCCTCGGATCGGATCTCGAGATGTATTTCCCCGAGGAAGCTGACCTTGGTGACCAGACGCTGACCATTTACGGCTACGCGGGATACAACGTGACAAAAGACATCTGGGAAGCCCTTGCCTACACTTCTGAACTTGGCGGACCGATCCGGATCCAGTTCCCGATGGACGTGTTCTTTGATGAAGAGTGGGAAATTATTTACTATCAGGATGCGCAGCCATTCATCACCAATATTTATAACGAATACGGCTACGGTGAAGGTTATGCTACCGTGCCACTCGACGGCGGGTACACTGATAAAGCACTTCTTACGACGACACATTATGAGTTGAGACTGGGAAATGTTGTTGCGGTGCAGATCCTGCTCTATAAATGGACCGGCGACGACGGCAGGCAGCTAGCAAGACTCTACGCCTATAACACTGACGAAGGCACAAATTTCAACGTCGGGACACGGGAAATCACCGGCGAGTACACACTGCTAGCGCTCAACGATGTGATTGAGTAGGGATTTTTTCAACTGAATAAACAGGACCCGGTGAAATCGCCGGGTCTTTTATTTTACTCTGGCAGTAATTCCCTCTTGATGGGCTCAAGGCTCAACGGCTCGCCCAGCATCATTTCGGACAATTCCTCCGGCATGTATTTTCGGCCGGTAGCCCACATCTTCTTAAGTAATTCCGACGCATCCGGTGACTCCCACCATTCTTCGCCATACTTTTCCCGTAAATGCTCCCTTAACTGGACCTCGAAAATCCATGCCCTTAAATATCCCGCGGAATAATAAGCGTCGTCCAGATCGTAAAGCCAGTGTTCCTTACGGTGCTTGGCGATCAGACCCTGGTCCAGGAATTTTGCGTACAAATGCTGGCGTGGCTCCATCTCGTAATCCGAGTGAAGCTCGAGTTCGTACAGAAATTTGCTCGCGTAGCGACGTATGAAATAAAGCTTCACGAGCCTTTGATGTTCAACAAATCCTTCCGGATTTTCCATGTTTAGGTATTTTTTCAGCCACTTCGGCTCTACACCGAGGTAGTTAAAATTAAACGCGAAAATTTCCGATGTCGCGCTGTCGCCGACAAGAATAAATTCCGATGGATAAGTCTGGTCCACATGTGCAAAGTGATATGCATGCCCCAGTTCGTGGAGAAAAGTGAGGTAATCGTTCGACCCGCCCATCGGACGCAATACCACATAAACTTCTTTTCCAGCCTCTACAGGGGAACAGAATGCCCGCGGACGCTTCTTCTCCCGCTCTTCAATATCCAGATTAATGGAATCGACATTCGCGATCGGGATATTCATCGAGTTGAGAAATTTCGAAGAATTTTCTACCATCCCGTCCCCGGGAAAATATTCATCCCATTTCTGAGCCTTCAAAAGATAAGAAAGATCGCACTTCCTTGCATCCTTAAGGGGATATCCCAATTTTTCTTCAGAGAGTGCGCTGACGATTCTTCCATATTCGCCTTCCGATTCATCAATGAACGATATGAGCTCCGCCTTAAGCCAGTCGAAGTCCACTCCCGATAACTGCCTGCATCCCTCGCGGTACGATTCATAGCCGAAATCCCGGAAGTAACCATACGTCAGTTCCCACAGCTCCCTGCGCCATTTATCCAGCTTTACTTCGCACTCTGCCCAGGCATTGTCTATTTCGGTTCTCCTGTCTTTATCCGCTTCATTGATCAGGCTTGGGAAAATCGAGTGGTACCCGATTTCCTCGCCATTGGCGGTGATTTTCATCTCGGACTGAACTTTCATCAATTCCTCAACCAGCTTCTTGCACTTCTCACCGATGAAACCATTGAAAGCGAACTTGAAAAGGTGCTTGTACGACCGTTTCTCCTCATCGCCCGATGAGGACTCCCATCTATCCTTGAGATTTTTCGCGAGCGCTTCGCTGAACAGGTGACCATATCGCTCATAGATGGACGAGATTTCCAGGTCTTCCTTCTGGCCGGAGCTGTTCAGGTAAAACTCCTTTATCAGCTCCCTGTAAAATTTCCTGATGTCGTCCCTGAGGGCTGTGAGGTCTTCCGTAATATTTATCGTTCCCATTAATTTGTCTCCATTCGAATTTTCAGGTACAAGCTGGCAATCAAATTACAATATTTAGATGCGTCCGGCAAGCTGCCCGCATGCCGCCGACGAATCCCTTCCACGGTTCTTCCTGATAAATGTGAGTATCCCCGCCGCCTTCATTTTTTCCTGCATTGCGAACACCCGGGCCATATCAGGCGATCTGAATTTCAGGCCGCTCACCGTATTCCACGGGATCAGGTTTACTTTTATCCTGCTGGTGATCGGCTTCAGGTATCCAAGCAGTCTGCCTGTCATTTCATCAGTATCATTCACACCTTCCATTAGCGCGTATTCAATCGTAATCCTGTCGCCGCGATGCAGATCCACTTTCCTGATAAAATTCTGTACATCCTGCAGGTTGAACCTTTTATTCACAGGTACAATTGAATCCCTCAGATTATCCGTCGGCGCGGTAAGGCTTATCGCCATCCTGGCACGCGGGAATTTCCGATGGAATTTATCCAGCTTATCTATTTCACCTACTGTCGATAACACAATCCTTCGTTCCGAAAACGCGAGTGCTTCTTCGTCTGTCATTATCTCTACCGCGGCGCAAACCGACTCAAAATTATGCATCGGCTCTCCCATTCCCATAAAGAGCACGGTATCGGGAAGCCGCTTGTATATCTCCATGCAGTGGACAACCTGGTACACGATCTCACCAGCAGTCAGCTGCGCTTTCAGTCCCATTTTTCCGGTAGCGCAGAATGTGCATCCGGCAGCGCATCCAGCCTGCGATGAAATACAGATCGTATACCTTTTGGACTGCTCTCCACCCGATTGCTTGATCCGGTCGAGCGATGAATCCCTGTCGGCGGATTCGGTCGGCATCCATACGCTCTCAATCAATATTCCCGATTTTTTCTCCGAGAGAAGTTCATAGGCATGCTTGACTGCCTTGTCTGACGATTCGAGTGACGCCCGCAGGCGCAGCGGAGTTAAATGGGCAATCTTCCCTATCTCGTTCCTGAGTTCGGCTGGCAGGGTGGTGAACTTCTCAATACTGTCTACCGGGTTCCTGTAAAGGAAATCGAGAGCTTGCTTAGCCCGGTATGGTTTCTCTCCGATCGAAGCGAAAAAACCCTTGAGTTCCGATGGTGTCAGGTCGTAGAGTGAAAATTTCCGGGTACTTGTACTTTTCTCTGTCATTTTTTTTTAATTGAAAACCCGATTTTTATGTCAGTTTTCGCTCATCCCATACGTACTACTTATGACAAGTTATCTTATATGGGTGGCGTCATGTCAAATTCAGATCAGGAAAATTTTTCAGGCAACAAAGCCTGGGAGCCGTCTAAACTTGAGATCGCTCTGGCGCTGGAACTGAATACCATCCCGACTTTCCGGTCGCAGTTCAAGCGCCTTAAAACCAGGTTCAGCAACTTCAGCGATATTTTCAGGGCTGCTCCCGATGACCTCAGCATGTTTCCCAGGGCTGGCGACAGGGTCAAAACACGCCTCCTTATGTCCATGGAGAAGATAGAGATCGGCAGGGAATACGAAAAAATTCCCGATGGGGTCGACATTATCACATACTTCGACAGCCGCTACCCTGCATCGCTGAAGGAGGTTTATGACCCTCCGCCTGTTCTCTACGTCAGGGGAAAACTCGAATACGATTATTCTTCCTCGATCTGTATTGTGGGTTCCAGGATATTTTCAGACTACGGGAGGCAGATGGCTGAAAGATTTTCATACCAGTTGTCCAGTTGGGGATTCACCATAATTTCGGGTGGCGCGAGGGGCATCGACTCGATTTCGCACCAGGCATGCCTTAATGCAGGCGGGAATACATTCGCGGTATTCGGATGCGGGATCGATGTAGTGTTTCCGGTCGAAAATCGAAAATTATTCGAAAAAATAGCCGCTGCAGGTGCCCTGGTATCCGAATTCCCCATTGGTACTATCCCTGAAAAATATAATTTCCCGGCAAGGAACCGGATCATTGCAGGACTAAGCCGTGGAGCCCTGGTAATCGAGGCAAGCGAAAAGTCAGGGGCATTGATCACTATTGATATGACCTCCCAGCTCGGACGTGAGGTATTCGCTGTGCCCGGTCGCCTGACCGATATGGGCTCACGCGGCACTAATTTTGTGATCAGGGATGGGGGACATCTGGCGATTGACCCTTCGGATATACCTGTCCGCTACGGATTGATAGTTATAGAGGGAAAACCTGACGAAATCCGCGATCCAGCGCTTATTCTCAAGGGCGACGAAGCTGCGGTTTATGAATGCATATCACTGGAAGCCAGATCCGCTGATGACATAGTGCATGAGTCGGGATTGAATACTTCCAGGGTCCTGTCCGCGCTTCTGTTCCTCCAGACAAGGGGGCTTGTCCGCGAACTTCCGGGAACCAGGTACGTCCGCCCCGTGTCCTCAGCCCTCCCTCCGGATATGCTTTCCAACTATAATGATAAAAGAGATCCGAGCTAAATTTTTCAAGTACATGGAATAAATCCATATGCCCGTTGCGATAATTAGACTGAACCTGGATTAGTCGTATCGAATCATGTTCAGGAAGGCATAATCTCTTCCATTTTATTAATGATTAATCGGGGTTTTTGTCCGGATTTATTTTCAGTTCGATGATTTACCAGACAAAAAAAATCGGACAAAAATTTGACAGGGGGAAATTATTGATTAGGATATGCTCCCGATTATGGCAATTAATCCCGATTCCAGGGATGTTAATTTGTATCTGGCAGGATAAAAGCAAAATTTAAAGGTGATTTATGTGTCCTGAAGAAGGCAAAACCGCGCAGAAGGAAGCGCCAAAAAAGAAGAAACCGACGAAGAAATCCCGTAGCGGTAAGCCGCTGGTAATACTCGAAAGTAAAGCCAAGGCTCGTACTGTCGCGAGATATCTCGGCCGTGGGTATAACGTCAAGGCTTGCCTTGGCCATGTCCGCGACCTCCCCAAAACTTCTCTCGGAATAGACATTGACAACGATTTCAAGCCAAACTATGTGACCAACCGCGACAGGCGCGACACTATCGACGACCTCAAGAAAGCTGCCAAGTCAGCTGAAAGCATTTTCATTGCGACAGACCCGGACCGCGAGGGTGAGGCTATCGCGTGGCACCTCAATCACATATTCAAACAGCCGGAAAAAACGAAACGCATTGAATTTTACGAGGTTACCAAGTCCGCAGTCAAAACGGCGATGGAGAACCCGCGCGAAATCGACGGAGACCGCGTAAACGCATGGCAGGCTCGACGAATACTTGACAGGCTTGTGGGATACAACCTCTCACCATACCTGTGGAGGGAAATCCAGAGCGGGCTGTCAGCCGGACGTGTCCAGTCTGTTGCCACGAAAGTTATCTGTGAGCGCGAAGATGAGATCGAGGCGTTTGTGCCGGTCGAATACTGGACCATCGATGGCATGTTCAGAAAATCGGGCGACGAGTACCTCTCCATGGAGCCTTTCAAGGCATCGCTCGCCAAGATCAATGACGAAAATATCGAACTTGGAAACCAGGATTCTGCAGAATCCGCTGTAAGAGACCTGGCTGAACAGGTTTTCTCCGTCAGCAACATAAATACTCGCCAGATCTCAAGAAAACCTTCAGCGCCTTTTATTACTTCTACACTTCAGCAGGAAGCAAGTAAGCGACTTGGATTCTCCGCAAGGCGGACCATGACGCTCGCCCAGCAGCTTTATGAAGGTATCGATGTAGGCGAGGGTGGCGAAGAGGGTCTCATAACTTACATGAGAACCGACTCGGTCCGGCTCAGCGCGGAAGCTGTCGATGCGGCAAGGGATTATATTAAACGCACATTCGGCCCTGAATATCTCCCGGAATCACCAATTGAATACAAGTCTAAAAAGCGGGTGCAGGATGCCCACGAGGCTATTCGCCCTACCCGCCCGGAGCGGTCGCCACAAGCAGTCAAGGCATACCTGAACGAGACCCAGTTTAAACTTTACCAGTTGATCTGGCAGCGCTACACCGCCTGCCAGATGGTCCCTGGCCGCGACGAGCAGACCACCATCGAGATTACCGGCGGAAAATACCTCTTCCGCACGACCAAGACAAAAAAGGTGTTCGACGGTTATCGCAAAGTATATCCGGCGAGCAATAACAATAAGGACAGCGATACCGACTACGGAGGAGAACTTCCGGATCTTGAGGTCGGAGTCGGGGTAACACCTGACGAATTTCTCCCGGAACAGCACTTCACCAAGCCTCCTCCGAGGTATACCACCGCAAGCCTTGTAAAAAAACTTGAAGAGGAAGGCATCGGACGCCCGAGCACTTACGCTCCGATCATCTCCACGATCATCGACCGCAAATATGTCGAACGCGAGGGACAGGCATTCAAACCCACATCTCTAGGGCGACAGGTCAATTCGCTCCTGGTGGAGAAATTCAGCGACATTATCGACGAAAGCTTTACGGCACGAATGGAAGATAACCTGGACTCAATCCAGAGTGGCGATACCGAATGGGTAAGTAAAATCCGTGAATTTTACGAGCCATTCAGGAAAGATCTTAAAGAAGCGCTCGATATGGAGTGCCCGAAATGCGGGTCAGACATAGCTATCCGCAATGGCAGGTTCGGCGCGTTCTTCGCATGTACGAATTATCCCGAATGCGACTGGCGATCGTCGATCTCTCCCAAAACTCCTCTTGAAGAACCTGTCCCGCTCGAAGAGGAATGCCCCGAGTGCTCAAGTAAACTTGTTCTCAAACACGGACGCTATGGAAAATTTGTTGCCTGCACCGGATTCCCGAATTGCCGTTACACCAGGTCAATAAAAGACGATTCCGAGCTCCCCGAAAGCGCTGCCCAGGGCGAAGTACGTACCCAGGAAGCGCAATTTTCGGAAAAACCATGCCCCAAGTGTAATAACCGGATGGTTTTGAGAAGAAGCCGTTCAGGACGGTTCTGGGGATGCGAAAAATTCCCTGCCTGCGACGGCATCAGGCCTTATACCATCGGGGTGGCATGTACACGTGACGGCTGCGACGGAGAATTCGTCGAGCGCCAGACACGCAAAGGCAAACGATTTTATAGTTGTTCAAATTATCCTGCATGCGATGAAACGAGCTGGACTTATCCCGGAAAACGTGAGGAAAAAACCGAACCCACATCCGATACTGAAGCGCCGGCGGAAACTGCGTAATCCATAGGATACCAATCAGGTAACTTGCTAGGCGTCCTGATCGGGCGCTTTTTTCATCTATTTATTCAATTGCATTGATTTTTGGACAAATCGCGGATAGTATGAATGTGTGGATTTCTGCCAGGTAGCGGAAAGAATCGACAAAATTAACGGGAACATCACCGATTAGCCCCCTTGAAATTGAAGAGAAGAATGGGCTGAAATAATAATCGGAACTTAACACACCTCCCGGAAATCCTCCACACGAAGAATTCGCGGACCGAATAGAATACAGGTTAATTTCCCCACATTCATAATCCGCCAGATTCTTCAAAATACAACCGGACAGTCAGGTCCGGGATTTTGAAAGGAGTCCCTTTCGGACGAAAGGGAATTAATGCGGTATGGTTGAATTTAAAACACACGACTTGAGAAGGCGCAGCAAGCCTTTTGAAGAAAAATCCAAGGTAGAGCCAGAAAAAGTTCAGGAGGAGTTAAAAGAGACTCCCGTAGAAACAGCAGAAGTGGTAAAGCCTGAACCTCCTGTGATAAAGGAAGAACCCGAAGTTCCACAGGCAGCGGCGAAGACAGCCGACCCGGCTGTCACTGACAAGGCTCCCGCATCAGGACCCGCGCGACGGAAGCCACAGCGGCGCACTCTGGCTAAACCGGCCGACAAGAAACCGCCGGCTCAGCGGCGTACCCCGGCACCACGAACTTCAAGAGCGTCCTCATCATCGCCAAAGAAAACAGAGCCAGTCATTGGCATTACCTGTGCTTTCGAGCACCTTCCCGATAAATCGGTCCATTCACAGCAGTATTTTTACATCTACAGGACTTACATTTCGGCGATTCATGAAGCAGGCGGAATTCCTATCATAATCCCGGTCGGACTCGAGAAGCGATATAACAACAAGGTTCTTGAAATCATCGACGGATACCTTATCCCCGGTGCCGAACCCGACCTTGATCCAACAAGGTACGGCGACCTTCCAAATGAACAGCTCGGGAGGGTGGTCCCACGTATGGACCGGGCGGAGATCGAATTATTCAACCTTGCATTCAATGCTAACAAGCCGATCCTCGGTATTTGTCGCGGTTGCCAGGTAATTAATGTAGCGCTCGACGGCACCCTGTACCAGGACGTCAGCTCGCAGGTCAGGATGTCGATGAACCACCATCCAAAAATGCCGCCATCTGAAATTATCCACCGTCTGGATATCACCAGGAACTCAAAATTGCATCAAATCTTCGAAGAGACTGAGATCTGGGTCAATTCAGACCATCACCAGGCGGTTAAACTGACCGGTAAAGGACTTATCGTAACGGCCAAAGCCGCCGATGGCATCACGGAAGCGATTGAGCATCCTACCAAGAAATGGGTAATAGGTGTACAATGGCATCCTGAACTCCTGTGGATGCGCGATCCGCTGCAGGCTAAATTATTCAAGGAATTCATCGAAGCCTGTAAAGGCTGACAATAATATGTATGGATTCGAATGAGCCAAATGACCATAAACCCGCACTGACGGTTATCGTACCTGCTTACAACGAAAAAGAGCGCGTTGTCGACACGCTCAAGCGTATCCTTGCTCTCGACATTGACCTTGAGATCAACGTGATCGACGATTATTCGGAGGATGGCACCCGCGAGGTGCTACGGGATTTCGCGTCGAAAAACGACAAAGTTAACCTGTTCGAGCACCCGTACAATATGGGAAATGGTGCTTCAGTAAAGACAGGCATGAGAAACGCCAACGCTCCTGTGCTTGTTGTTGTTGACGCGGACGGGCAGCATCCGCCCGAAGCGATCCCGCAATTCTTCGAGTTAATTCAGAAATACGACCTGGTGGTCGGGCATCGCTCAACGGGAACCGACTCGACTCTGTTCAGGAATTTCGGGAACTGGGTCTTCAATACATTTTCATCCTATGTTGCGGCGTCAAGGATTCCCGACCTGACGTGCGGCATGAGAATGATGAAGACCGCCGTTGCCCTAGAATTTATAGATCTCTTCCCGAACGGATTCA
>DASWIV010000285.1:0-10376 GCA_036397475.1 bacterium | reverse complement strand
AGGAACGAGGGATCTCAAACAATGGGAAGCTCGCAGGAAACGCGGTGTCGAGCTTTACAAGAAAGGTTGGAACCAATATCAGATCGCCGAAGTGCTGGGTGTGACGCAACCGTCGGTGAGTAAATGGGTTCGCGCGGAGGCTGCGGGAGGCGATGACAGCTACGTAGTCGACACCGATTACATGGCTCAGTCGCGGCGCTACATGCCTGGCGAGGCTTCGGAAGAGCAATATCGCTACTATGCAAAAGACCGGCAGGGCAGCGTCAGCATGATGACCGCGCACAACGACGGCACTCAAATACAGGAGCTTTACCATTACGACGCGTGGGGTGAGCATTTGCCCGGCACGACTCCGCCTGCGGTCGAGAACAAAATCCGCTATGTCGGCGCGCGGGTAGAGAATTTCAGATCCGGCACCACCGACGCGATCTATCATATGGGCGAGCGTCATTACCGGCCCGCGATGCACCGATTTTTGCAGCGCGACCGGCTGACGTATCAGAAATTACCGAGTCCGTCGCGTCCGTTTAGCGCGAATCCGTAGCGAAGGCCTTCCCCTACCATTGCGCGGAATATTCCATTCGCGTAATTGGAAGTTTCCAGCGGGCGCATTACATTATCGCTCAGGGAATTTCCCCATTTAGAATAGAATTCCACGCTTGGCTCGATCTCGTCGTTGCGATATTCCCACCAGTTATTCTGCGATGGAATCATGGGGTGGTGGCAGATGGTTATGTAATCGTAGCCCTGAAGCGAGTTCCAGAGCTCGAAAATTTCGTCGATGGCCGGATCGTTCTGTGAGAGGATCGGGATGGAGGTATCAAGGGTATAAATGCAGCGATGTCCGCTTAACAGGCTCGACCACTCGTATCCATATATGACGCAGGAATTTCCGGGGTCGTTATATTTCGCGGGAAGTGAGCGGTAATAATCGAGGCCGGCGTAGTTATCATCGACAATGTGGTTCGAATGGTCGGTGATGACGCAGAAATCCAGATTGGATACATCCCGGGCGTAGCGGAGCGCAAAATCGGGCGACTCGTCGCCGTCGGATATATTCGTGTGGACATGCACGTCGCCATAGAGAAGACTTCGGTTATGATATGCATTCAATGAGCCGGATGGCACCGGGTGCTTTATAAGTCCTGATGGCGGAGCAGCGATATGATCAGGAATTCTATTCACCAATAGAATCTTTAATTTTGAAAATAATGCCTGTGCACCAGAGTCAATGCGTTGATTGGTATGTTAAATATATTAGAAATATAGTCTCCTACGCTGATTCCATGAAAGGAGATGACACATATAATGGTATATGGCTATGGAGACACACGAAAATAATGAATCAAATTAAGGAATATGACGAAGATAAATATTTGAAGATAAATGAAATACTGAACTCATCATCAGCTTTGGAAATTTTTCTTCACTAGAACTATATGGGAATAAGTTCTTGATTTTAGATTACTAGGGACTTTGAGTAGTTAATTCATTCACTTATTTTTTCCCTGGGTGCCCTCCATACGTGCAGCTTATGGAGGATCTCTTAAACTGACTCCGGTTGACCAGAAATCAACATCAAGCATTACAGCAATCGGACTGTCATCAGTACTCGAATAAATCTATTGTAACCTCAATAAGTTACGCTTATGGAGGGCACCCGGATATTGGTTCTAAAGTGCAAGCTGGAAGCTTGCGGACCGACCGGCGGGACGCCTGTGCTCCGTGGATGGTCCCGCGCTTTCCCCAAATGTGCTATAATGCTACATCCCAAGTCGAGGAGGCGCCATACGCATGGCACAGACAAAGTATGTCTTCGTAACCGGGGGGAACCTCTCAGGACTCGGTAAGGGCATCGCCGCCGCGTCCATGGGGAGAATCCTCAAATCCCGCGGACTCAAAATCGAAGCGATCAAGATCGACCCCTATATCAATGTTGACGCCGGGACCATGTCGCCGTACCAGCATGGCGAGGTGTTTGTCACGAAGGACGGGGCGGAGACCGATCTCGATCTCGGTCATTACGAGCGGATTATCGATATCGACTTATCGGAGCGGTCGAACATCACGACCGGGCAGGTGTACAAGGCGGTCATCGAGAAGGAGCGCAAGGGCTCGTACCTCGGCGCGACTGTCCAGGTGATCCCGCACATCACGAATGAAATAAAAGACGCGATCAATTTATTCGGGTCGGACGAGAATCCCGCGCATGTGGTTATTGTGGAGATCGGCGGGACGGTCGGGGATATCGAGAGCCTCCCGTTCCTTGAAGCGATCAGGCAGTTCAGGATGGAAGCGGACAGGGGGACGTGCATCAATGTTCACCTGACGCTGCTCCCGACAATGTCGACTACCGGGGAACTGAAGACGAAACTTACGCAGCACGCGGTGAGGGAGATCCGGGCGATCGGTATCCAGCCGGATATTCTCCTGTGCCGGTCGACCAAGGCGATGGACGACGATCTTCGGAAGAAGATAGCGCTGTTCTGCAATGTCCCGACGGACTGTATTTTCTCGAATGTTGATGTCGGAAATATCTACGCGGTTCCGGTCGGGTTCGAGAAGATGGGAGTAGGCGACAAGCTGATCGATATCCTCGGCATAAAATGCGGGAAGCCGGACCTCGAAGAATGGGAGAAAATAGTCGAGACGATCGAACATCCGAGAACAAACATAAAGATCGGTCTGGTTGGCAAGTACGCCGAATTGAGAGACGCGTACATGTCGGTCCTTGAAGCACTAAGCCACGGCGGGATCTCGAATGGAATCGGTGTGGATGTCGACTGTATTCAGTCTGAAAAACTTGAGGATATGGAAAACTGGCGGGATGTCCTGAGCGAATATTCCGGGATAATTGTGCCGGGAGGATTCGGGGAGCGTGGCACGAAGGGGAAAATGCTAGCGTGCCAGATAGCGAGGGAGGAGAAAATTCCGTTTCTTGGATTGTGCCTCGGGCTGCAGGTAGCGACGATCGAATTCGCGAGGAATGTGCTGGGGATAAAGGACGCCGACAGCACGGAATTCGACGAGGTCACGGAAGAGCCGATCATCGACCTGATGCCGGAGCAGAAAAAGATCACGCGCAAGGGCGGGACAATGCGGCTGGGGCATTATCCGTGCAGTATCAAGCCGGGGACAAAAGCGCACGAGGCGTACGGGTTGGATGTCGTGCACGAGAGGCACAGGCACCGGCTGGAAATAAATAACAAGTACCGTCCGGAACTCGAGAAGAGCGGAATGGTTATGTGTGGAGTTTCGCCGGACGATCTGCTTGTGGAAATGATCGAGTTGAAGGATCACCCGTGGTATGTCGCGACGCAGTTCCATCCGGAGTTTCAGTCGAGGCCAAACCGCGCGCATCCGCTATTCAGGGAATTCATCAAGGCGAGTCTGGAGTACAAGGAACGGATTCAGCAGCTGAGTCCGGACGCGATCAGGGAGATTGAAGAACAGGCGCGGAAGTAAGGTTTACCAGTAACCGTCCGGCTGTAATTTCAGCACGTAGGATAGCCAGGAATCACTGTATTGTTCATAGACACCCGGACCGGGATCGAAATCTACAGGTATCCTGTACTCACCGACAACATAAAGGGTGTCGGAATAATCAAAATGGAGACTGGATCGACCCCATCCCTGTGCGTTGATTCCTCCATAGGATAATCCAGTTGCAGCCCACGTGCGTCCCCAGATGTACAAGCCGTCCAGTGCCCACTTGGTGAGAAGGACATCGCCGAATTGCGCTGACGATGTATGCTCATCGACACCGGGACCGGGATCAAGATCGATGGTTCCATAAAATCCGCCGTTGGCGTAGACATCCCCGGAGCTGTCTACAGCGATATCAAAAGGAAGGTCGCTGTTGGATGTGAACCCTCCATTATCGCCGACAGGTGCCATGTCTTCGTTGGTCACGGAGAGCGCGTAATGTGAGAAGTCAGATACATCCTCGACCCATTCGGCTATTTTCTGACCGGAATACAATCCGGGGATTTCCACCAGCAAGGGATACTGTTTGTCGTGTCCCTGCCAGTCGAAAACATAGAAATTCAGCAGAGTCGTTCCGCCGCACTCGGTCAAACCGATTCCACCCGGCTGTTCAAAGACCTCGATCTTCCAGGCTTCGGTACAGTTGGCATCCATGGAAAAATCGGTCATCGGGTCGGTTACAGGTTTATTGATGGCAGATTCCCAGCTGGCATCGACAGCGTATCCGATCACTTTCGGGCCGTCAGGCATATCGATTTCGTATGTACGGGTAACAGCGCTTCCGGGCAGGAGTGCATTACGGTAATTTCCGGGCGACTGAGAGATATGGCGAATGTATCCATTTAAGATTGCGGTAGGAAGGGATTGAGATGAGAATTTTCCTTTAATGTATCCCTGCAGTCCGCCGGGACCGTCGCCGAGTGTTGTGAAATTGTAAAGTGTGGTATAACCGTCGCCGTTAATTAGCTGCCCATCTCCGAGCGAGGCGTCGGGGGTACTTAGTCCCATTGCTGGAAAACTGTAGGATCCATTGAACATGGCGATACCGCGGATATCGAATCCGGTGAAATTCAGGTTGGTGAATGGATGCTCGATTGAGATATCGATAAGAAGAGTTCCGTTGCCTGAAGGCACGACCTTTGTGATCTGAAGGCAGTTTGAGCAGGGGAATTGCTCGAGCCACTGGACGACATTCCAGTGTCCGGCTACGGAACGTACCTTGACGATTTCAAAATCCGAAAAATCGTCGGGATTAATATAAAGCAGGTAATAGCCCCATAGCTGGTGATTGTTCTGATAAGTCTGACCTGAGTTGTTTTCCTCAGTCAGCTTGAAGTTATCATCGAAATTTGCCGGGGTGACCGGATCTGTTGATGAGCATGTCCCGCATCCGATAATCAGGATGTAGAGAACTACCACAACAGATAATTGAATTAGACGCTTCATGACATACCTCCATGTCTTTCCGCACTGAACTAAAATTACGAATTCAAAGGATGATCATGTGTAGAGGATTGTTAGCGTCCATTAACTTTTCAGTTATTTTCTTCCCACTTTTTTCGGAATTCCTCAAATTTGTTCACTTCGAAGTTACTTCCGAGGATTATCGGGCATCGGTCATGGATTCTTTCCGGAACACGATCAAGGATTGTCTCTCCCGTACCGGTTATCGCCATGCCTCCGGCGCGTTCCATCATCCACGCGAGCGGCGCGGCTTCGTACATCAACCTGATTTTTCCATCGGGCAGGTCTTCCCCTGCCGGATACATGTGAATTCCGCCACGGACAATTGTACGGTGGACATCTGCGATCAATGACCCGACATGGCGTCCGCTCGCGAGTTTTCCCTCCCCCGAATATTCTTCAGTGTGAAGCCAGTCGAGGTAATCCACAATGTACGGTTTCCAGTATCGGCGGCGGGCGTCGTTGACCGAGAACGTTTTCCCGCGTTCGGGGATTCTGAGGTCGGGCTGGCTGAGGATGAATTCTCCGATTGACGGGTCAAGCGTGAAAGCGTCGATGGTTCCTTCAGATGCGTATACCAGGACAGTCGATGGGCCGTACATGATGTATCCAGCCGCGATGAGGTCTTTTCCGCAGCGCAGGATATCGGCATCGGTCGGCGGCCCGGATTTTGAGACGCGGTGCCAGATCGCGAAAATTGATCCGACCGTTACGTTGATGTCTATGTTCGCGCTGCCGTCGAGCGGGTCGTACGCGATGACATATTCCCCATCCTCGTTTCCTTTAACGATCTGAGGACCTTCACGCTCTTCTGAGATCAGGACGCAGCAGTGTCCGGTCGCGGCGAGTGCGCGCTGGAAGTTATCTGAAGCTTTACTGTCGAGGGCTTTTTCAATTTCACCGGACGGGTTAATGCCTACTGTCTTGCCCATCGTGTCGGCGAGACGGGAGCGGTTCATGTCCTGGGCGGTGATTTTTCCGGCGATGGCGATGTGTCCGATGATCGTGGAGAGCTTGCCTGTAGCGCCGGGGTACATGGACTGGATTTTGAGTGCTTTGTCGATGAGTGTTTGAACTGTCATGGCGGGTACATTGTAATGGTGTGGAGGCGGAAATGCGATATGTGGGATTATTTGCGTATCTGAAGAACCGCGTTCCCGGTCACCCGCCGCGGTCTAAGGAAGCCCGGAACCATCGGGACGATGGTGGACCGACCGGCAGGATGCCGGTGCTCCGGTAAAATGGATGTGACTATAATATGAATTCTGACTTTTATGGCCCGTAATTAATTACCAGCAGCCGTCAGGGAGGTGTTTTGTCAGGAAGACGTCGGTGTTGCCAGCTGAAACCTTGACGGATGATGGCTCATTACATGGAGCATTGGTCGGGGCGAAGTCGCAGGACGACTGGAACAAGCCTGTCGTATAGATAATGTTGTGTCCATCCACAGCGATATCGTAGCCGTAATCAGAGAGCGAACTTCCCCACGCGCGTACCCATTGCTGGGTACCGGTAGAATCAAGTTTGTTCAGGAATACGTCGTTAAGGCCGTTCGAAGTTTCATAGTCCGATGCACCGCCGGGATCGAAGTCGACCGTACCCCTGAAAGCCCCGACGACATAAAGGTCTCCATCGCCGTCAATGGTCAGACCATATCCTATATCTTCAGCGGTACTTCCCCACTTTTCAGTCCAGATATAACTCCCGGTGGTGGAATATTTTGACAGGAAAACGTCAACATCGCCCGCGGATGACTTGAAATCGGTTGATGCTGTCGGATCGAAATCGACCGTATCGGAAAAATATCCGGTAACGTACACGCTGCTTCCGTCCACGCCAATGCGGTGCCCGCTGTCAGTACCCGCTCCTCCGATTGTACTGGACCAGACATAGCCGCCAGCGCTGCTCAACTTGATCAGGTAAATGTCATTTTTGCCTGTGGGAGTGTGGTTCACCGTACCCGGACCCGGGTTGAAGTCCATGGTTCCGAGATAATTTCCGGTGATATACGGATTTCCGGAAGAATCGGTGTCAACTCCGTAACAATAATCTTCCTGGGTGGATCCCCATGTCTGCACCCACTGGAAGGTTCCGGATGATGTAAATTTTGAAAGCCAGATATCGTATGTACCCAGGGAAGTCCTGGAAGTATTGCCGGCGCCGGGATCGAAATCGACCGTGAAATGAAAGTCGCCGCATACGTAGAGGTAGTTATTGACATCGTCGTAAGCTAGCCCGTAGCCGCCATCGGTGAAACTCCCACCCCAGGTTCTCGCCCACTGGTACTGCCCGGATGAATTGTACTTAACCAGGAACACGTCGATATAGCCGTTTGAGAACCGCCCATCGACGCCAATCCCCGGGTCGAAATCAGCCCAGTTTTCAAATCCGCCTATAACATAGACATTACCCTGGTCGTCAAGCGCCAATCCGGACCCGTAATCGTAATCGGCACCACCCCATATAACGCCCCATTCGAGGTCGCCGCAGGAATCGTACTTGGACAAAAATACCTGGGTGTTTGTACCGAACTGGGTAATAAGTCCCGTGACATAAACATTCCCATCGTCATCGGATTCCACTACCCAACCCTCGTCGCGATACGCATAGCCATAAGTATTGACTTTACCCGCTCCCTCGATAGCGAAGTAATCGTCGGACTGGTCGCCGACAATTCCGGGAAACTGATTGCTAAGGACCCTGACGAGGACGGTTTCGGACGGCTCACACGGAATATTAGTCCATGTCCATGAGCCCGAATCCGGGACATTCGCCGCCAGGACTCTTACATCGGATACAAAATCGTCGAATGAATATTCAATATTTACCGTGCCAGTGTGGTACTGCGATGTCCAGGTGATGTCGTTGTTCGATTCAATTTTCCAGGCTTCTCCGCCATTGGGTGAAGTTACGGTAATAGATGGCTCCAGAATTGAGAAGTAATCGTCGGACCGGTCGAAGACAGTCGGGTCCAGGAGAGAGCTGACCTGAATTTTGACGGTGTCGGACGGGTCGAACGGAATATCTGCCCATGTATAGGTGCCGTCGTTCACTTCATCTGTCGCGATTTCGTTTATATCATTGACGAAATTGTCTTTTGAGTAGAGAATGCGGACGGGTCCGGTAACCTCATAAGAATCCCATAAAATGTCGGTACTGGATCCGGGGACGAATTCTTCTCCGCCGTTGGGCGCGATAACCTCGATCCAGGCAGGGACATAATCCAGCACATTCAGTGTCGACTTGAAGTACGCGGATAAATAATCTCCACCTGTAGTGTTATTTACGCCGTATTCATTTTCGTAATCGTGCTCGAAGTAATCCAGTTTGAACCAGACATCGACAAGTCCGTTGCGGTCGACACTGTCTGCGGGAATTTCAAACTGGTATGCAGACCATGTAGCTCCACCTGTTCCTGATTTGACGGTATTAGCAGAGAAGGTAAGTACGCTGGAGAAAATTTCCGACTCGATATTAATCATGTCCGGCTGTGGACCATAGCCGGCAAGGTCCAGATTCATTCTGAATGTCCCGCCCCATTTGGAGGCGTCAAGGTAATATACTGTCGAGCCGCCATGGTCCGATTTCGACGCGACCACTTCGGTGGTATTTGTTGGATGGAATTCGGGATCCTCGCCTCCCCATGACGCTACAACAGCATAGTTGTAAGCGACTCCCGGGTTCGGCATCGGGAACCTGATGTAATAATTCCGCCAGTTTGTTGAACCGGATGAAAATACGTTATTGCCTGCACCATCCCCAGTCGAGACAAAATCGTACGCGCTTTCATGGTGCGTCAGGCCGTCGGCGAATAATTTGTATGGATTTATATTCGAAGATGCGGCAAATCCTTTTGTAGACGCGGTTCCAACCGTGTATCCGAATAATCCCTCGCCGCCGGTGGAGAATTCATCCGGATTGTACCAGCGCGTGTAGCCATCCGGGCTTCCGCCATCCTTAACATCAGGATCGTCGATCATTACCTGGTCGAGTCCAGGGTCGGGATAATTGAGCTGGTTGGAGTCGAACTTGGATGATCCGGCGCCGATGAACACCCCGCGTACATCATAGCCGTTGTACTGTGGGAGTCCGGAGAACGGATGTTTCAGTCCGACGTTTATATCTACATCTACATGGTCGACATCGTTAATTATTTCTACGATCTCAAACGAAAGATTAGCCGGGCTCTGATTGATGAAGGTTACGACATTAACCTCGAACATCACGTCGCGGTTAACCACCGCTTCCACCGTCCCCTTTTCGAAGTCGAAATAAAGGTCGTAGTATCCCCACATCTGGTGGGTCGGTCCGGACTGGCGGCTCTGAGTAGTGAGATCTGGTGTCTGTTCGACGGCAGGACCCTGGGGAACCGGGTTTTCGATGGGATCAGGGGTAACAGTTCCGGCGCCACTTCCCGAGCAGCCCGGAATGATAATAATAGAAATAAATAAGGATATAGAAAGGTACGTTGCGCGCAACATAACCGCCTCCAATATAAGAGCCCTAAATTTCAGGAATTGATTGTCTATGAGTGCCCTGGTTGGATCCCAGCTTAATTATATCACATAAAATTTAATAATGGCTAAATATATCACTGAATTCAGAAATATTTCACCATTGTGATTTTTCAAGATTTTCAACAAAAAGGCCCCGATGTCGAGGCCTTTTAAAACAATTAATAGGTTCGAATTAAATCTGTCAACTACCACACATTATGTATTCAGCCTAACTGTGCTGCACGGAATCCCTGTACGCGGAAGAATTTGATGCCCGGACGGTTTTCCCCAATTATCTGTACCGTGACATGGTGCAAATTCAACCTGACGAAATCATTCAGTGCCGTTTTGACAAGGAACGAACCGAGCCCTTTTCGCCGGTGCCTTTGAGCGACAGCGACGAAATGTATTTGTCCGAACACACATCCGAAGGGCCTCGACGTCATAATCGCCGCGACAGGGATTCCCCTGTAGAGGATCACATAAGACGCGTCCTCGAGGAATCCCGCAAGATTCCGGAATTCATCGATCATTTCCCTGCATCCACGGTTTGTCCATAACCGTGGGTAGAAACGTCGTTCCGGCTGGTGTGCGAATCCCATAAAAAGGACCGCTGCGAACCTATTTATTTTGGCCACCGAAAATCTCTGAATTGTGTAAGGCAAAGGCAGATCGTGTACCGGGATCTCGTGTTCGATCCGCATATGCATACTGTATCGATCTACCTGAACATCCGCTAAAGGATCGGTGGCGATTCGCAAAGAATTGGAAAGAGAGATAACTCCCATGGCTTTTTCCTCCGAATCTGCCGTACATAGAATAAGTTCGCATGAATAATTATTCAGGTGCAATTAGGCTTCCATCCCTGAGAAATCGAGCACGAAATCTGAAAAATTGGATGAAACTGGCTATTAAAGGGGGTTACGGAAA
>DASWIV010000284.1:0-3715 GCA_036397475.1 bacterium | reverse complement strand
CCACTGCCCTCTTGCAGAATTCTTCATTATCTGGCATCTTTTTCATCGAGGTATCATTTCCTTTCTACTGAAAATGGGTGATACCTCATTCTATTTTTTGTTGCTGCTTTTGTCCATAAAATCAATCCGCGCTCACACCCTTACCCTATCCAGGGGTTGCGATACTTTAATTTACCTGCGATAATAAATTTGAGTATTTTCTCACCAAACCTTGAACCTCCGGTGGGTCAATCGCATCTATATCTATATAAAACCGACCCATACCGGAGGACTGGAGCTTTCGAAGATGTCTGACCCGACAGCCCAGCCCCCTCCCACAGGGAGAGAGGGACCAGTTATGGAACGAGTAGCTGCAATTGAAACGGTACAAGCGGTAGATAAAGACCAGGCACATCGCGAGAAATTTGTCGCGCTGGTAGGTAATATCCGTGTCGAGCTTTACAACTTCGCATACCGCCTTACGGGAACCCGTGAAGAAGCGGAGGATCTGCTTCAGGAAGCCTATTTCAAGGCATTCAAGTATTTCCACCAGCTTCGGGACGAGAACAAGTTCAAGGAATGGATTTTCCAGATCACGGCGAACCAGTTCAAGAACTATTTAAGGCGGAAGAAGAAGGAGAACACGGTATACCAGGACGACAGCGAGCATGTTTTTGTTGAACCGATGAACGCTCACAATAATCCAGATGAGCGATTCATGCAGAGTGACCGTACGACAGTCGTACGTGAAGCCCTGGAGTTGATCAGTCCGAAGATGAGAAGTGTGCTTGTGCTGTTCGAGATCGAAGGATATTCGATCGAGGAAGTAAGCGACTCACTTGGAATATCCAGGGGAACCGTAAAGAGCAGGCTGCACTATGCTCGAAAGAAACTCAGGGAAATTCTTGAAGAGGGACCATTATCTGACAAGATTCATTTCGGATAACCCTTACGGGCAGAGAGAAGGAAAATTTCTGAGTAGGTGAGAGATAACTGCGATGGTAAGTAACTGTAAGAAACACGATTGTAATCACTTTTCCGAATTAATCGATAAGCGCCTCGACAGCGACATCACTCCCGAAGAAAACAGGGACCTGAATTCACATCTCGCGGATTGCAATTCCTGCAGGGACGAGCTGGTCTCGTACGAGATGATCAACTCCATGCTGGAGGAATCATCCGAAGAAATGGTAGAGGTTCCAGAGGGATTCTTCGAGAATCTCGCGTCGAAACTTGAAGAAGAGGAAATCAAGCCGGCCAGGAGTTTCTGGTCGATCTTCCAGAGCCCATTTTTCAGGATTCGAACAGGATACGCGCTCGCCATGGCGAGCTTTCTCCTTGTCGGGATAACCACAATGGCGGTTGGATTCGGAATAGCCGGTTCAGGCAACGGAGCGGAGCCTGCGTTGGCCGGGAGTTCGGACGGGCTTGCTTATATTGAAACAAATAATGGAGAAGCTTTTGTGGTTGACGATCAGCAGTCCGACGCCGAACTTTACGAAGCGGCTCTTGATGAGCTAAGGCAGGCGTTCAGCGAATCTGCGGGTGAAAACTCCGGGGATTCAGGATACATCCATACTACGTGGGATGGCGGAGCCACTGACAGCCAGATCCGCTAAGATCAAAACTAATGAATGACGATGAAATATTCCGACCGAGGAGGATACCTCGGTCGTTTATATGTTAGAGGGCGTAGACAGGCATTCAATGAAATCCCGAATTAAAATTTCCGCGATCATGGCGTTCGCCGTTACGGTGATGGCACTCTCACCGGTGGCACTGGCGCAATCGTACACGTGGACAGATGGATTTTCGGTAGAGGTCTCCTACCGCGAACTTACCGGCGCGGATGCCGGCCAGGCGGAAGTGACTTTCAAGATGCTGATCCCCGCTGGGACGCCGTTAATCGCAAGGCAGGGAGCCATCAACAGCGCTCTTTACTCGCTCAGGGACATCTGGGAAGGCGATGACATGCACAACAATGTCCTCGACAGGCTGGATGCTAACATCCCGTTGAATATCCAGAGAAATATCCAGATCGTGGACGGTGTTGAATTTCTCGAGGCGATAATGGACTCATTTGAGAGTGTTGAGGAGTCGGGTTACTCGAGATTCCAGCAGGACATGGGAGTGACCGCAACAGAGCGGGTATACATAAGCCCGACAGGCTCACTCAGGGAATATGGCGACGCGCCATTATCCGGGTCGTGGGTTATTCCGACCGATTCGGTACTCGACGATCAGATCAGCGAGCGCCTTGTAATGGCGAACCTTATAAATTACACCGCTGCGGTCCTGAGTTTCAGGAGCGAATTCCGCAGATTTCCGGCATCGCTTGCCGAACTTCGCGAAACCAGACATCAGCTTGTCGAGCCGACCAATCCTTATTCCGGCACACCGGTACGTGAAGTGCCAACTCCAAGTCCCGGCAATATCACATATACCATTATCAACACAAATCGGGTGGTCCTGGTAACTTACATCCAGGTTGGACCGACCACCGCGGATACGAATGTCATTACCCGGGAGATAAATTCAAGCGGGTCGTTTGATTACCTATACAGGATGACCGCTAACATGAACGATACCGACAGGATGGTATCGAGATACGTGTTCCAGGCGGCTCAAATCCTGAATGAGTACTATTATAAGTACCTGACACTGCCTTACAGTGTCCCGCAGATGGAAGCGGAGGGATTCGCGTTTGTGCATTTCGACAACCCGTACGGACGTGGCGACGCCAGGCAATCGTCGAACCTGATGAGCATCATGGCGGGAGAGTTTACTTATCACAGGATTTCGGACAACGCGTATTATATTGTAGGGTATGGATCGAATGGGAGTCCGGTTTTCAGTTTTACAAGCGGTGAATTCAACACGGGGACCGGAATAAGCCTTGGGACCATTTCTGCGCAGTAAGCAGGGAAATTTTCATGATTAAAATTTGAATTTTTGGCATCCGGGCGAACAGCCAGCCTGATCTGACTGTCATTTAAAAAAAAAATCAATCTTTTTAACCTGATGCGGATTTTCAATTTCCTGCTATACTCACGCGAATGGATTCCGGGAAAGAATTGAAAGCTATCCTGATCGATGTCGGCGGACCTATTATCGACGAAGCGTCCGACTACGAATATACACTTACCGCGATAAAGAAAATCCTGGATGACCTGACGGGTAAAAAAATACCCGTTGGTGAAATTGTCGAGGTCAGGGAAAAAATGATCAACTCGTGGGCGCCGTCTCTCACGAAAGCAATTTTCTGGCAGTATTTAAAGCCGGACTTTGAGAAATATGCAGAGGCATATGCAATAGCGGTCGAGGCGGTTTACAATCACCACGATGAGGTTGTACTTGTGGATGGGGTAAATGAAATTATTCCGGCGCTTACGGAAGAATATGTCCTCGCGCTTGCCGGAAATCAGCCGAGTAAGGTCCGGGAGAAACTGGAAAAGACCGGACTATTAAAATTTTTCAGATCGAATGTAGTCAGCGACGATATCGGGCTGCACAAGCCGGACACGAGATTCTTCCTTGAGATCTGCAGGCGGATTGATGTCGGGCCGGAGAACTGCTGTATGATCGGGGACAGGATGGATAACGATATTTTCCCCGCGAATATTCTTGGAATGAGGACAATACTCCTGGATACAGGTCCACACAGGTATCAGAGGGCACGTGTTCCCGAGGATGAGCCCGATTATCAAATTGAAAACATGCGGGAAGTCCGGGCAAT
>DASWIV010000283.1:0-6186 GCA_036397475.1 bacterium | reverse complement strand
CGACGGCGCTGCCACGCTGTCCCAGTACTGGCGGGAGGAAATTGAAGGGGATCTTCCATTTTTCGCGAATGAAATTTCGATGAGATACCCTGCGGGGATTTTTCCGATACCTTCGAACATGGTGAGCGGAGCAGGGGTAGTGAGGAAAGTTAAATAATGGTACGCCGCCAGTGGATCGATATCCGCTGAAATTTTCGGATGTGCGATCAGTGCTTTTATCTCAGACGCGAAATAACATATCCCGTCCTGGAATTTGTAATAAAGCGGCTTGATTCCGATCCGGTCACGCACGAGCCACGCTTTTTTCTCTGCAGAGTCGTAGAAACAGAATGCGAACATGCCCTCTGTTTTCTCCAGGGCATCGATACCCCATTCCATGAGCGAATGAAGGAGGACCTCGGAGTCTGCGCGGCTGATAAATGTGTGCCCCAGTTTTTCAAGTTCGGATTTCAGCTTGAGGTAATTATAAATTTCTCCGTTGTAAACAATGTGGAAGCGGTTGTCGGGAGAATGCATTGGCTGCATCCCGGCGTCGGACAGGTCGATTATCGAGAGCCTGCGGAAGACCAGTCCGGCTGAATTATCACCGTCGAGCCAGATTTCACCGCCGTCGGGACCCCGGTGGACAATTGATTCACCCATACGGGAAAGGTCGGATTCACGTATGGGGGAGTTCTGTCCCGTGTAATTCAGTATGCCAGCGATGCCGCACATTTAACTGAGGTATGATAAGTGTGGGACGGTGAAGTAGCAAGGGAGGGGGGGAATTATCCGCCGACATCGCTGTACTTATACGCTATCCCGTGCTCCAGGTAAATCTTCAGCAAAGTTAACGCTTCGCCCCATCCCGTCGCGCACTCGACAAGCATCTGCAAATCCTTTGGATCTTCTGTATATCCTTCCTCCGTAAAGGAAATGAGTGTCCCATCATCCTGCGGATTCAGGATGAATGTGCAGGTGGTCTGGGTGACACCCGGATTCCACTTGAAGACGAATTTTTCATTGGGGATCGCCTCCAGAACCGGGCCATGGTCCTCAAAAGTTAGATTATCACAACCGACATTCTCCCATTTGAAGTAGATCTCGCCACCTGGTTTCGGATCGATCCTGGCTTCATCGGTGAACCATGCATTCCAGCCTTCGGATGTGGTGATAGTGCGGTAGACAGTCTCGGGGGAGGCTTTGATGTATACCGAGTGTTTGATTGCGGGGAGATTCATTTTATCGCTCCTGTTAACGAGGGAATATTTTATCTTGATAAGATGTCTCAAGCAAATCAGCAAAGTCGTAAAGGGGGTAAATTCCAGTAAAGCATAATCCTGACGGATTAACCTAGGAATGGAAAGTGAATTCAGGGCTTTATGCCTATCTGGTCATACACGGCGAATGTGGCGAGAGTGGTCTCGATCATGGAGGAGAGCTCTATCGGTGCAGGGGAGTCGCCACGGAGGTAATTTGAAAACCTGAACAATTCTTCCTTGTGGCCCTTGTCGCCGCCTTTCCACTCGAAGTGCCCCGACGATCCTCCCGATATCGTCAGCGACTTGTAATCGTCGATCACAAAGGTTGTCCCACCAGCATGGACCTCAACTCTCTCCTTCGGATAATCTTTTCCACCCAGTGCCGTGTACGTGATCTGCGCGATTGAGCCGTCCTCGTATTTCAAACCGATCTGGACATTGTCGTGCGAAAAATATTTGTGGTCTCCCGGCGTGATCGAATATGCGTTAAGATCCTTCAAGGTCGACCCGGTTATCGCCGAGCATACATCGATCATATGGCACGCTTCGCCGACAATTCGTCCGCCGCCGGCGACGCCATGTGTCCAGTGGTCAGAATCGAGATAACCGGCATTTACAGTGTAAATTACAGCTACCGGATTACTGCGGTGCTTTATCGATTCGATGATTTTCTGCACAGCGGGTGAGAACCGTCGATTAAAACCTACCAGGTATGGCGTATCTTTGTCCTTTAAAAGCCTGGCGAGCGCTAGAGTTTCGTCCCGGTTTACACCCATCGGTTTCTCACAGAAAACGGTTTTGCCATTTTCCGCGGCGATCGATGATAAAGGTGCATGCTGATCGTGTCGTGTGGTTATCAGGACAATATCGATATCAGGATTAGCACAGACCTCTTCAGCGCTGGTTCCGTGGTTCGATGCGTTGAATCGTGTCGCTGCCTGAAGCGCGGCTGGTGGATTGATGTCGCAGATAGAGTGAATGGCGTAGCGGTCCGGCATCGATGCCAGGTTTGGAAGATGGATTGCTGTCGCGAAATTCCCGGCGCCGATAATCCCGACATTCAACACGCCTTCTTTTTTGGGAGCAGGTGATTTTATTATCCCGATTGTTCGCCCAAGGACATCCTCAGTTGGAGTGTCGGGATAATTCAAAACAACAAGAAGCGGTTTCTCTTCGGAATTCAACGCTTCATATGCCTCCGACGCTTTCTCAAACTCGAATGTCGCGTCGATCAATGGCGATATTTTCATACCCCCGGTTGAGATCAATCGGAGATATTCCTGCATATTGCGATTTTCAGTCCAGCGGACATAACCGATAGGATAATCCTGTCCACCTTCTTCGTAGAGTGAATCGTAGCGGCCTGGACCATACGATGTCGAAATAAAAACATCCAGCTCTTTCGGATACAGCTTGTTTCGAGACATCGACAGGCCAACATCGCCGACGATCACCACACGTCCCTTTTTACGGCACATGTCGAGAGCCTGTTCGAGTGGAGTGGACTGACGCGTCGCGGCGGTTATAACGGCGAAATCGACGCCATAGCCCTCGGAAAATTTTATAGCTTCCTCGACCGGTTCGACAATGTTCGAGGGGAACGCTAGGTCAATTCCAAGTTCACGCGCTTTTTCAACGCGCCCGACATCGAGGTCGAAACCGATCACACGAATTCCCGACGCTTTTAATAATTGAAAAGTTATCTGTCCGAGCAATCCCAGTCCAATTACCGCGGCGGATTCTCCAAGTGTGGGACTCGCCCTTCGAATTCCCTGCATGGCTATCGCGCCAAGGGTCACACTTGCGGCTTCATCATCAGAAATGTTTTCGGGCACGCGGACAACAAGATTTCGAGGGACTGAAACAACTTCAGCGTGGTTGGCGTATGCGGCACCGGCAGCCGCGACTCGCATTCCGGGCTGGAGGTCATCCACTCCCGCTCCCGTATCGATTACTCTTCCACAGAGCGAATAACCCGATGGTGAGCCGGCGTCGAGTTTTCCACGGATTGTGTCGAGCGTACGTCCCACTCCCTGCGTCAGGAGCATGTCCATGCCTTTTTTAATTAGCTCAGGCTTACGTCGCGCCTTGTCGAGGACCGATTCGCCTGACGATGCCACTGTCGCCATTTCGGTGCCGGCGGAGATGCAGCTTGCGAGTGTGCGGATCAGAATATAGCCGGGCTGGACCACCGGCGCGGCGACATCCTGAATTTCAACCTGTCCTTTTCTTATAAGAAGCTGTTTCATTTATCCTGTCTCACACATGAGCTGTGAGTTACATAACATCGGTGGCAAAGCAAAAATAGTTTTTCTAATCCACCGCTCCTTTTACAGGAGGTTTTTTGCCCGAGCCGAGGGTCCATACTTCGAATCCCGCCGTTTCGTATCTTTTCCGGTCCAGGAAATTGCGAGTGTCTAAGAGAATACGGTTGCGCATATTTTTTCCAAGTTCCTCAGGCATCAGAAACCGGAAATCCATGTGGTCTGCCAGGACGACAATCAGGTCAGCGCCATTTACTGATTCACTGAGCGAACTCATTTCATGCCCGACACCGCCGTGGACATGGGGATCATAAACTCTCAGATCGACCTTATTCTTCAAACCATTGATAATTTCAAGCGCAGGGGATTCGCGAGTATCGTCGACATTACCCTTGTAACTCACTCCGAAAATTGCCACATGTGGATTTTCGATCTGACCTATAATCTCAAGTATTTTTTCAACAACAATTTCCGGCTGATGATCGTTTGTTTCGCGGGCAAGGTTTATGAGGTGAGCCTTGTCCCTGAATTTATCGACAATGAACCACGGATCGACCGAAATGCAATGGCCTCCGACACCCGGTCCGGGCAGATGAATATTGACCCGTGGGTGCTTATTCGCAAGTTCGATTACGTCCCACGCTGAAATACCCAATTCCTCGCAGATATGTCCAAGTTCATTTGCGAGCGCGATGTTGACGTCGCGGTAGGTGTTCTCCATTACCTTGGCGAGTTCGGCTGTTGTGCAGTCGGTCAGATAAATCGGACCTTCGACAATGCCTGAATATAGTTCTTTTGTTATTCCGGCTGATTCTTCGGTGTAGCCGCCGATTATCCGTGGATTATCGATCAGTTCCTTGAGAATTTTCCCAGGGAGGACACGCTCGGGACAATGCGCGAGAAAGATGTCAGTGCCGGGTTCGAAACCGGCGTCGAGTATCATTGGAGCGATCAGGTCGCGGGTTGTACCAGGAGGAGATGTCGATTCAAGAATTACCAGGTCGCCATTTTTCAGGACAGGAATGATCGCCCTGGTAGCTTCGACCACGTATCGCATTTCGGGAGATTTTGTATCTGTCAGGGGAGTTGGCACGCATATGATAAAGACGTCGGACGGTTCGGGAGATTTTGCGGCCCGTAGATTTCCGGAACCCACCGCGGCACTCACGAGTGTGAAAAGCCCGGGCTCCTCGATATGAATCTCGCCTGAATTTATGGTCTCGACAACCTTGTCGGATACGTCGACTCCGAGAACCTTATGGCCGTTAGCGGCGAACAGGCTCGCGGTTGGCAGGCCGATATATCCAAGTCCCATTACACATAATGATTTCATGCGCATAACACCCCGGATGGTGAAAATCGCATTATATGCAAATCCGGGTAATTTTTCCCGCCTTCAGTGTAATTCATAGGGATAAATTTATTCAAACAGGCGAATTGCGTTGACAAGAACGCTCATTCCGGACAGTACTGTGCCTAGTGTGATCTCCTGGCCCTTATTAGGCACATACAGGATATCGCCGGGCTGGAGAGTGAATCCTTCTTCAATTGTCCCCGAGATCAATGCCTCCGTTACATCAACCTGTATAAGTTCCGCGTCCTCAAGCGGGGCTTTCGGATCGCGTGGAGGCCTTAAAAGTGCCACGAATCTCAGGTGAGCATCGGATGTCGTTCCTCCAGCCATGGCCAGATAATCGATCACGGTGGATGTGGGAGAGTACCCAAACGATCCCGGGGAGTTGACCTCACCTAGTACGAAAATGTCGTTATCGTACGGCATCAACTTCAGGCGGTCGCGATCTCGAATTTCAAGCTCATTTAATTCAGTTTCTGACAGGTAATTCAGATTGTAGAACATCTCTATAATCTGTCCATCCGAATCGCGGCGCTCGATGACCATATTGGCTTCATTCGATGTTAAATTCGGTTTTCCGCCAATATTAAGAACATCAACCCACGATTCGCCGGGGAGAACCTCGATAGTGCCGGAGCGTCGGAATCCGGATAAGGTGACAGATGTTTCAGCCTGCGGGATATAAATTACATCACCATATTTAAGGTAAAAATTTTCTTCCTCGATCCTGCCTTCAAGCGTGTAAATCAGCGGATCGATGATCTTGACTCTCGGATCGATCTTCTCATACTCATTTCTGTCGAATAGCGTGAGGGATTCATTGATAAGTTCGCTGGTAGTGGCTTCAGTCAGAAGATTGTCGCCATCTGCCGGATCAATATCCTCCGCGGCGCTTACGTGGACAATCCTGCGATGCGCCGGATTTACAGACAATCCGAAATTCTGGAGGAAATCGAAAAATGTCGTTGAGTTACTGGCGTTGTAAAATCCGGGGGAACCTGCATCCCCATAAAGATAGAATTTTACCCGTCCGATTCGGGAGATCTGGACATTAACCCATGTGCGCGTGTAATAAAGGTCGACCTGTTCCTGGACCACTGTCCGTGCTTCACCGAGAGTGAGTCCGGATAACTGGATGGGTCCCATAATTGGCAGGGTTATGAATCCGTCGTTATCCAGCATTGGACGGTAGGAATTGGTCGAATCCGAAATAAGCTCTATCAGGACCGAGTCTCCCGCGTTAAGCCGGTAATGCTCGATGAACAGGCTGGAATCTTCATCCCCCGCGAATTCAATGGTCGAAGGCTCAGTTGACTGGCCTTCATCC
>DASWIV010000282.1:0-13683 GCA_036397475.1 bacterium | reverse complement strand
AGATATATTTTACGTTACCTTATTAATTTCCACGGATAATGTATATCACGTACTGATTCGCCTATTTTTTTACGCTGCAATTATCATACCGATATACCAATCGGCACATATTTAACCACATTACTTGTTCTGAGTGAATTTTGTCCGCTTAAAATTCTTCACCCGCGGGTATCTCTGTCTCGTCCGTTTCAGAGTTAAATTCCCCGATCTCTTCCGCGGTCATCCACCTGAATTGCTCCGACAGTGTTGTCCCTAGATCGCGTGTGGCGTCTACATCCATGTCCATACCCGGGGTAACGGATAACGTGTATCCATACCCGTCATGGACAAATATCCAGCTCAGGATCAAAATATATCCGCCGCGCTCAATCCGTTCTATCCTTGTCTGGATAGCACCTGTTCCGGCTACTGACGACGTTTTCTCGTACGTCAGATTATTTTCAGTCGCGGGATCGCGCTGTTTGATCCATAACCAGAATCCTGACGAATCGACTATATCTTCCGGAAGTTCCTCAATTGTAAGCTGCCCGGACGGCAGTTCAGGATCGCTGAGAAACTGTGCCATGAAGATCTCATCGCCGCTTAAATTGAATCCCCTGTAATTGTCCGGAAGTGCGACCCCGAACCCGTATTCCTCATTCACATACGTCGGATCGTGGAGCACAAACAGATCCTCATCGCCGCTGTCATCCTGTGCGAAGGCCGCTGGAGCCAGAAATAAAGTTACAAGCGCAATTATCAAAAGGGAATGTATCTTACTCATATAAAGAATTCCTTAAAATCTTAAGCTAATAATGTAGATGACTCAGGACGGCCGCAGGATCGGTTCGGCTTCTGAAATTTCCATTTCCATCGCTCGACTCAGACCGTCGTCAACCGAAAGGTACAGTCCTTCCGAGAAGTATATTATTTCACCTGAGCCATTAATCAAGATCACGACAGGAAATTTCTCGTAATTTCCCGACTCGTCGGGCTGGTATCCAAATTCTGCGGCAATAGATCCGTCAGTGTCCGGGTAAAAAAGCCCCATCGGGAAATTAACCGCGGAATCGTTTAATTCGCCTGTATCTTCAATTTCACCAACGGCAATGAACAATGGATTAACCGACTTCTCGAGTATCCAGTCCTGCACCACCGGATACATCCTGCTTCCGGATTCCGTTCCGGTACTCATGAGAAAAATGCAGGTGTAACCATGCCCGATGAATTCTCGCAGGTTCAGGTTGACTTCCCCGAGATAAAAATCAAGCGTTATATCCGGGATCTCGATCTGCCTGGGGACGAGCTCTAAGTCACTCATCTCGGTAACCGGAAGGTCGATATCAATATCAAGCTTACTTGTCTCACCCGAATTCACCGATAGAGGGTAACTTCTCACGAACGCATCCCCTCTCTGATTCCTTAGTCCTGCGATAATCAAGTAGTTTCCTTCCCCGATTTCAATATCGTAATTTCCCGGAAGCTCTGAATTTTCAATATTTCCAACCCAGACATCATCGAGCGCGACCCACGATCCCTCATTCCACGCATTTACAGAAAAATCTTCGTAACCAACCGCTATCTCATCGTTCCTGAAAAAAGTGAGATTGATGTTCCCGGTTCCGGTGTATTTCGACGTCACCAGTTCCTGAGAAAACGACGAGGATACAGAGACAACCGTCACATTATTTCCGTACACGGCTTCTAAATTTCCGTAATTCCGGAACTGATCCGGCTCAAGCGGATACATCGGGACCCAATCCCCGTCGGAATAAATCTCAAGCCACGTCCTGCTTCCGGATTCGGCGCCCAGTACTTCCACAGCCGCTCTGCGTGCGGGTATCCCGAAAGTTTTGCAGCACGCTATCGCCACCGCCGTAATATCGCCCTCGGTACCGGTTTTCGCCGAGATCACGGAAATCGGGTCGGGACGCGGTCCGAAAAATCCCCGCTCCCTGACCGTAAAATTTGAGCTGACCCACATATTGATGTTTAACGCGGTTTGAGATGGTGTAGGTCCGGCAAAAATGTCCGAATATCTTTCGTAAATGTATTTCCTGTACGGCCTGACCGGTTCATCGCCCAGCCGATACGTCAGTATGTATTCGTTGAATAATTCTTCCGGAACGGAATAAGGCAGATGAGTTTTTGTCATCCACGCGTAGACGACATGCTCCTGCAAAGTTTCCGATGTCATCTCCAGCCTGTCGAGGTGGGGCATTTTCCGGACCAGCCAGCACGCAGATTCGCGCATCGGGTGATCGAGCGACATTATCCCGTTATATAGCTCGATCCAGTTGGTGCCGGAATCGGAAAATGCGTCTGCAAGTTCATACGTTACCGCAAGCTCGCCTAGCGATTCGATCTCTGTCGAATTTATCTCCGGATTGAACCTGTCCTGCGCAAATGCCGGAGAATTGAATACCGCGAAAATGAAAATTCCTGCCAGGAAAAATCTCATTTCATCCCTCCTCCGGCATCGGGTACCGTAGCCAGAACGAATCGGGTGTTTCTATTTCATCCAATGGCATGAGTACAAGTGTCAGATCAATATCTCCGGCTTCCTCAAGCTGAATTGACATGCAAGCTCCTCGTTCACTGTTGCCAGCCGAAATGAAATGCCCTCCGACTCCTGCCTCGATCCTGTATACTCCATTCTCGTCGGTTTTTCCGCGTGCGACCGACCTCAGCGCTCCCCAGTTATAAACGCTCAGCACAACATTCGTGTCCCCTACCGGATTGCCGCTCTCATCGATCACAGATATATTCAGAACGCATGTGTCCCTGTAATTCCCTATAGAATTAAGTATCGAATATCTCGATCCCGGCTTATCATCTGTCCTGTAAATATGTGGGTCATTCTCGGGAATACCGAACGGAACGGAGAAAATGAAATTTGTTCTTTGTGTGGGGATATTGATCCAGCCATCCTTCTGGTACCACTCGCCGTCAGAATTCATGAACTCTGTCCACGCGTGGTTGTTATCCTGGTACGTCCAGTACGGGGTCCACGCCTGCCGTGCGGGAATCCCTACCGACCTGCATGCATCGATCTGCAGTATCATCAGCTCTTCGCAACGTCCGCAACCTCCGGCGAGTGTCTCAAACGGTCCCTGGTCTCGCCTTTGAGTCTGCTTGAATGAAACCTGAGACCACATCCACTCATTTACGATATCGGTTGCTTCTTCAATCGTCTCAGCATTTCTAACCAGCGGCTCCAATTCTGCCAGAAAGACTTCACGCCATTTTTCCAGTGGTTCCTGGGAAACTCGTGGAGGAAGGACATAGTGGAAAAAATCCTCGACAGATAAATTCTGTGCCCATGGGAAATTGTTGTGGGCATAGTACGCGTCCCGAAGTGTCGCCACAAACAGTTCCTCTGAAATTACAGTGAGATCCTCAACAGGCAGATTTTCAATGAGGAACGCAGCCCCGGGAAGCCACTCATCAGGGATCTGCAAAAGACCATTAACAAGCGATTGGCTATTCGTGCCTGCAAGATCAAGCGCTTCCTCGATGTACTGGGCATCAGCCGTTGAAAACCGTGCAATTGCAGAATCCCGGCTGTCATTATTGCCCTGAACATTCAATTCCTGTCCAAAGACCGTATTGGCTGACAAAAATAATAAGGCGAGTAAGATCGCTGAATAGGATATCCTCATCGTTCATCCTCCGGCATTCATCAAGTTATGAGTATAGCGCATGGATTGCAATAATTTAACTGGTGTAATCATTACCGTCTTTTATCCCCATATTCTCTAATGGTAAACTCACACTTTCCCGGAGAGCTGGTAAATCACGATTGGCTGGAGGGACGCGATGGACGTCAAAAAAGTAGGAGTGGTTGGGCTCGGTACAATGGGTCACGGTATCGCAATCGTGGCACTCAGCGCCGGTCTCGAAGTCATCGGCTGCGAGATAGAACAATCTTTCCTCGATAAAGGCCTTGAGGCTGTCGTTACGTATTTCGACCGCATGGTCCGCAAAAAGCGGATGGAGGAAGCCGACGGGGAAGCGGCCAAGTCCCGCATGACAGGCACACTAAGCCTGAACGACCTCAGTGACTGCGACATAATAATCGAAGTCATCATCGAACGGATGAACCTGAAACAGGACCTGTGGAGAAAGCTTGGCGATATCTGCAAATCTGACACTATTTTTGCATCTAATACATCCAGCCTTTCAATAACCGAGCAGGCGACTGCGTCCGGACGTCCTGAGCAATTTGTCGGGCTTCATTTCTTCAATCCCGCACCGATGATGAAGCTGGTTGAAATTATCAGGGCGCTCCAGACTTCCGGGGATACAATGGAAGCCGCCGCGGAATTTGTAGATAAAATCGGCAAAAAGGGAGTACGAACGGTCGATTCTCCAGGATTTATCGTTAACCGGCTGCTAGTACCTTATCTCAACGATGCGGCAATGGTGTATGCCCAGGGACTGGCGAGCGCCGAGGATATCGACACCGCGATGAAACTCGGAGCGGGTTACCCAATGGGGCCACTGGCACTTATCGACCTGATCGGACTCGATACCGCCATGTGGGTAGGGGAGATAATGTACGAGGAATATAAAAACGAAAAATTCGCTCCCCCTCCTATTCTAAGGCGAATGGTGCGTGCCGGACATCTCGGCAAAAAATCCGGCAAGGGGTTTTATGATTACTCATGATATCTAAACCGGCCAGTAAGACGAAAGGGGAGGACCAAGGGAAAAAAAATATCATTGGTCCGATACTTTTCGTGCTTGGTGTACTGTTCTGCGTTTCCGGTTACTATCTCTCGGACGCTGAAAATTACGAATTTGTCTACAATATGGCGGCTCCCCGCTACGCTAACGCGATGGCAGGCATTTCAAAATTAATGGATGACGGTGACATCCTGATCAAGGGCGACAGGGGATTCGATGAGATATCCCGGGCGATTCTCACCGATTTCAATTTCCGGAATAAACAGGGACTACCGGTGAAGGAAGATCTTGAAGGCTGGGACATAACAATCATAGTCCAGGAGATCGCCTATCTTCCCGAAGCCAACCATCCTGATTCGAAAGATATCATCGTGGTGCTGCTGACAAATGATGATTCGTACAACTTCATTCCTGGCTGGGTGAAAGATGAGATCAATGCGATGTTCCTGGGACCGGCAATTTTGAAAAAGAGTGTTATTCTTTTCTGGACAGGAATTGTGCTGGTCCTTACAGGATATTTCGTTAGAGACAATATCAGGTGAAGAAGAAATAAATTACGACATCTTTCTGATGGGGGTATAAATCATGACATATCAATATAAAAATCTACTGGTCGAGATCTCCGACAAAATCGCGACCGTAACCTTTAACCGTCCCGACGCGCTTAACGCGCTCAATACAGAAGTATTCGCCGAAGTCACCGACATGATGGATAAATTCGAAACCGATGAATCTGTTGGAGGGATCATTTTTACCGGCGGCGAGTCGAAAGCCTTCATCGCGGGGGCGGACATTAAAGAGCTTGCCGAAAAGAACGCGGTCGAGGCAGCCATCTGGTCACGCAACATGATGAAAGTATTCAATCGGATCGATAAATTTCCCAAGCCTGTTATTGCCGCGATAAACGGATTCTGCCTTGGAGGCGGAAACGAATACGCAATGGCGTGCCATATACGTGTGGCGAGCGAAAAAGCCAGGTTCGGCCAGCCGGAGGTTCACCTGGGACTGACGCCTGGATTCATGGGGACCGTGAGGCTTCCGAGAATAGTCGGGAAGGCAAAGGCGCTCGAGCTTCTGATGACCGGACGTATGATAAAAGCAGATGAGGCATTGTCCATAGGGCTTGTGAACCATGTTGTTCCCCACGGAGAGGTTATGAACAAGGCTGTTGAAATTATGAAGGAAATTCTCGTCCAGGGTCCGATAGCGGTACGCTTCATCATCGATTCCGTGAACACGGGATTAAACTCGACACTCGACGAGGGCGGTAATTTCGAGGCGGAAGTTTTCGGATTATGCTTCTCGACAGAAGACGGCAAGGAAGGACTGAATGCGTTCATTGAAAAGCGCGACCCGCAATTTAAAGGCAGGTAATCCGGCGGCGCGAACAAAATTCAAACTGGTGAATTTTCGTGGGTGATCGATGTGCCGGTGTGGACACCTGCGCTCCAAAAAAATATTAATCTCTCACTCTGACCGGGATCTCGTTATAGATCCCCGAGTCCACATCCTCTATCTCTACCGGGATAGAATTACTTAACGACCCGTAAATTTCCCTGATCTCAATTGGAAGCGGTTCGTAAATGGATGAAGATATGTCTACTATTTTTACGTCCATCGCCTCGCCGGATGCCAGCAGGGGCATCGGACGCACAAAGAACGAAATGGCGAGAGCCCATACTCCGATGGTAAGGGCGGTCAGGATGAATTTGGTGTATGTGTCGATTTTCATATTTGATCCTCGTGAATTGGAATGTTCTAAAAGAGGGAGCGGCAACTACCGCTCCTAATGCACCCATAGCGCCCAACTTTCGTCCGGCGCTCGAGCTTTCTTCAGTTCCGTTTCTCACACTATGTGCGGGGAATGGAATCCGAGGTTCTAGTAGCGGTTACGTCCGCCTCCGCCTCCACCGCGGCGATCGCCGGGGGGAGCTTTAGGTCTGGCTTCATTGACGGTCATAGACCGGCCTTTCATTTCAACGCCATTGAGGCCATTGATAGCAGCCAGGGCCTGACTCTTGTCAGGCATCTCGACAAATCCGAAACCCTTGGAGCGGCCAGTGTCGCGGTCTGAAATGACACGCGCTGACTCGACTTCACCGTAAGCTTCGAATGCGGCTTTGAGTTCGTCTTCTGACAAATCATAGCCAAGGTTTCCACAATAGATATTCATTAACTCTCGTTTCTCCTGAAACGCACGATCGATGTTATCGCTAACATTACGTCTTCGCGTTTCTATGTTGCGGAAGCATACCATTTTTTGAAATGCAATGTTTAGGAGGAGGAAAAAACATTGTCCCGGGTGCCCTCCAGTAAATTTGTAAGGCTGAATCTGGATGAATTTAGTATAGGATAATTTTACAACTCTTCCGTTAGATCTGACACAGCTCCTGCCTGATCACACTCACCATGTCCTCCACTATATCCTCTCCCTGACGGTCTCTGATTTACTGGAGGGCACCCGGGAAATGAACTGCTGATAAAAAAATCCCGGGGACGCATCCCCGGGTTTTTACTCCACCCCACTTTCAGATATGTTCTCTAGCTGCAACCGCTGGTCGCACCGCATTCGAAACATCTGTAACACGCGCCGTTCCTGACCATTATCGCGCCGCATTCGTGGCACGACGGAGCGTCCTCCTGGCCGAGGAACAGGCCATCCGCCCGGTAAAGCGCGCGACGCTCGCTCTCATCAAGGTCAAGCGCCAGCTGCTCGATCGGGGGAAGCTGAATCGTGTTGGGTTCGGCGTCGGACGGAACTTTTGTATCCTCCGGTTTGAGGAACTTGGTTCCGAGCCACCGATAGATGTAGTCCACGATGGACTTGGCGATCCTGAGATCCGGATTCTTGGTGAAGCCGGAAGGCTCGAACCGCATGTGCGAGAATTTGTTGACCAGAACTTCCAGCGGGACCCCGTACTGGAGCATGATACTGGTCATGGTCGCGATGGTGTCCATGAGGCCTGAGATGGTGGATCCTTCCTTCGCCATCGTGACAAAGATCTCGCCGGGCGAGCCGTCATCATAAAGACCGACAGTGATGTAGCCTTCGTGAGCGCCCGCGATTTCGAACTTGTGAGTAATAGACCTGCGCTCGTCGGGCAGCCGGCGTCTGAATGGATGAAGACCCTCTTCCTTCTTGTTCTCACCCTTGGATGTTGAAAGGGGCTGGGTGCGTTTGCAGCCATCGCGGTAAATGGCGATCGACTTGAGTCCCAGGCGCCACGCCTGTTCGTACGTGTGCATGATGTCCTCGACAGTCGATTCGCCGGGCATGTTGACGGTTTTGGAAATCGCCCCGGACAGGAATGGCTGTACTGCCGCCATCATCCGTACGTGTCCCATGTGATGAATGGAGCGGGAGCCTGTCAGGGGTTTGAACGCGCAATCGAACACCGGGAGATGTTCGAGTTTTAAATCGTCAGCGCCCTCTATCGTATCGTTCTCTTCGATGTATTCAAGTATGTTGGAAATTTCCTCGGTGTCGTAGCCGAGATTCTCAAGCGCGAGCGGAACGGTCTGGTTGACAATTTTAATTACTCCGCCGCCGACAAGTTTCTTGTATTTAACCAGGGCAATGTCCGGTTCGACTCCGGTTGTGTCGCAGTCCATCATGAAACCGATGGTTCCGGTCGGGGCAAGGACAGTCGCCTGGGCGTTACGGAATCCGGCTGTTTCGCCAAGTTCGCAGACGCGATCCCATGCAGCGTTCGATTCCTGCCACAGCTCGGGCGGCACATGCTGTTTTTCAATTTTTCTCGATGCGTTCCTGTGCTTCTGCATGACCTTCAGGAACGGTTCTTCGTTCTCGGCGTAGCCGGGGAACGGACCGATCCTCTCTGAGATGAGAGCGGATGCGTAATATGCTTCTCCGCACATCAGGGCGGTAACGGCAGCTGAGTAATCGCGCCCCTCGTCGGAATCATATGGAAGCCCACGACTCATCAGGAGTGCGCCCAGGTTCGCGTAGCCGAGTCCCAGGGGACGGAAGTTGTGCGAATTGACCTCTATGGCCATGTTCGGGTAGCTCGCGTTGTCTACGAGGATCTCCTGGGCGAGGATGGTTATTCGCACGGCGTGCTTGAACGATTCAGTGTCGAACTCGCCTGCGTCGTTGATGAATGTCAGCAGGTTAAGGCTGGCTAGATTGCAGGCGGTATCGTCGAGGAACATGTATTCGCTGCATGGATTGGATGAATTTATTCGTCCGGTTTTCGGGCACGGGTGCCAGTTATTGATGGTTGTATCGAACTGGAGACCGGGGTCGCCGCATACATGAGCTGCCTGGGCGATCTCTCTCCAGAGGTCGGTCGCCCGATGGGTCTCTGAGATTTTTCCTGTGACAATTTCGCGTGTCGCCCAGTCATTGTCGTTAATGACTGCCTTCATGAAATCGTCGGTGACTCGAACCGAGTTATTTGAATTCTGGTAGAAGACAGATGAGTACGCTTCGCCGTTAAGTGAGCCATCGTAGCCGGCATCGATAAGCTTCCATGCTTTCTTTTCTTCATTGGATTTGCAGTTTATGAAATCGCGGATGTCGGGATGGTCGGCGTTAAGGATAACCATTTTCGCTGCGCGACGGGTTTTTCCTCCGGACTTGATGACGCCGGCGAAAGCATCGAATCCTCTCATGAAACTGACAGGTCCGGACGCCCATCCGCCGGAGGCGAGCTGTTCGCGCGACGACCTGATGGATGAAAGGTTCGTGCCGGTTCCCGATCCGAATTTGAACAGCATGCCTTCGGTTTTCGCAAGTCCGAGGATCGACTCCATGCTGTCCTCGACTGAATTTATAAAACACGCAGAGCACTGCGGACGTTTCTCAATACCCACGTTGAACCATACAGGGGAGTTGAAAGCCATTTTCTGGTGAAGGAGGAGGTAGATCAATTCAGCTTCGAATGTATCGGCTTCATCAGCATCAAGGAAATACCCGTCCTTGCGTCCCCAGTCGGCAATGGTCACGGCGACACGATTGATCAAAGTCTTAAGGGACTTTTCACGGCGCTCGGAATGCATGGGGCCATGAAAATATTTAGACACGACGATATTGGTCGCGGTCTGACTCCAGGATACCGGCATCTCGACATCCTTCTGCTCGAATATGACCTCGCCGGTGTCGGACGTGATCATGGCAATGCGTTTATCCCATTCAACTCCATCGTAGGGGTGAACACCAGGTTTGGTGAAGTACCTTTGAAAAATATGATTGTTGACCCGTTCCCTAGGCTTGAGCAGTCTTCTGGTCTTCTCATAAGATGTCGAAATAAAATGTTCTTTACTAGTAGTCATCTGGTGCGCCCTCTCCATTTCAGGATTGTAATTTATCTATACAATTATATAGTATTTCCGTCCGTTTTGGTGAAAAATAGTCCGTTTCAAGCTATTTTTCGCGAAAGACTCCCTATGATCCCGATAAAGTGTCGATTCCGATTCCTTTACCTCGCTGATACTTCATACGGCGAGGGAGATTGGTGCGTAATGCTTGATAAATCAGTTACGCGGTTATTTTTAAGAGATGTGGATCGCCGGAAAGTACTATGGTTATGCCCCTCAGGTGACTTTGTCCGGCGATGGGTTGGGAGTGAGAATCTCTGGCAATGAATGCGGATGAAAGTCCAGCTAAGTTCAGACCCCGTGTTCCCCTTAAAAAAATCGCTTAACTGATTTAACATAGCATCGCTCGCCTGTCAATATTAATTATCCACTTTAAAACCACATACTTTGTACAAGTTTAGTGCATCTTTTTTGTAAAATATTATACAGAATGTGTCAATTAATTGTAACCTTGGTGTCACGTAATTGTTCAAATTTGATTAAGAGAAAAAATGATTTTTTTTCCATTTTTTCTTTAAAATTCATTTAACTAAGGTTAAATATTCCACAAATTTTGCTTCTGGATTCCTTCTTGCCCTTCACCTATAATAACACCATCCACTCTTCAGGCCATGGAGGAGAACAATGGTTTCAACCCGGATCTATCAGTCAGTCTTTCTATTTTTCCTGTGTATTTCACTGTTCCCGATTTTGTCACAATCGGCAAGCGCCCAGAATGTGCCCACCTGGCATACGGACCAGAGGGACTTGCTGGGCGAAGCTCTTTCCGAGATTGGCTGGACACGTGAGGATCTGGGTTACCGTCCCGATGGATACTGGGCGCGTTTTCCAAGGGTTCCTTACATCCTTCCATTCTTCGAAGATCTGTTCTCGGAGCCGATGCGGGTCTACGATTACACCCGGACCATGGGAAACGGGGTCGAGAGATATCTGGATCCGGAATATACCGGGGAAAACCGGTTCGACAAGATCGAGTCACCTGACAGGATTCACCAGCTGATTGCCTTCCTCGCAGTTGAAAGGCGGGTCGATGGGTTCCGGTCCTATTCTACTAATCTCCTTCCACAAGCCGATGAGGAAACTCCAATTCTGGACGCTATTCGGAAGGTATACATCTCAGCCGGAGAACAGTTAATGAGGACCTCGTTCGGATCGCCGCCGGTCTGGCCTAACCAGGAGACAGACATCACCGACCAGCTTGAGCTTGTTGATACCGAATTTGAGAAGATAATCGCCGAGTTGATCCTCAATGCACTCGACGCTGAGCAGTGGCGGGACAAAGGGCTCAGGAATGTTCCACAGCAACTACGGAACGATGTTTTTTACATCCGTGAATTTGCACAGACGCAGGGAGACGGAATCGTTTATTATCCGCAGGTGGATGATGTTGCGGGATTGATAGACGAGCAGAGCATGGTTTACTCGGCGATGAAACTGGGACAGGCTACAGAGGACTGCCGGTACCAGCTTGAAAAATACCTGGAAGAGCATCCTTCGGCGAAGGCATTTTCATTCGAAACAATGACCCCATACGGCAGAATTGTAATAGCTCATGGGGCTAAAGATGTACACGAACACGATGATTACTTCATTCTGGTCGATCTGGGAGGCGATGATATTTATCGCGGACCTGTCGGTGCGACATCGCGTCCCGACATCGGAATCAGCCTTTGCCTGGATATGGATGGAAATGATGTGTACGAATTCGATTCGGATTCAGCCCCGTCGCAGGGAGCCGGTGTTCTTGGAAATGGAATTCTTTACGACGCTTACGGCGATGACACATACACGGCGACAATTCTCGCTCAGGGCGCAGGATTTTTCGGGACCGGTGTGATTTATGATGGGGATGGAACTGATACGTACTGGATGGAGGAGTCGGGGCAGGGCGCGGGATTTTTCGGCCACGGGCTCGCGCTCGATTCGGGTGAAGGCGACGACTACTATCATATATATGGAGAAGGACAGGGATTCGGCGGTTGCAATGGAGTAGGAATTCTCGCTAACTGGGCTGGTGACGATCATTATTACGCCGAACCATTATCCGAAGTTGTAAACCGTGGCGATTACCATTCCGGATTCGGAATCAATGTCTCGAATGCACAGGGCGTTGGCGCGGGTCGGCGTGGTGATGGAACCGACGGGCATTCATGGGCTGGCGGCCTGGGATTTATCGCTGACATTCACGGAAACGACACGTATGAAGCTGGGAACTTTTCACTCGGGACAGGTTACTGGTTCGGAACCGGATTGATGTACGACATGGAAGGCGATGACCTTTATAAATCGGTTTATTTCTCTCAGGCAAGTGGAGCGCATTACTGCATCGGGGCGATCATCGATGAAGCGGGCGACGACAGGCATGACCTCTGGTATAACGCGGGTGCGGCACTTTCTTTCGGGTGGGATTACAGCGTGAATCTGCTCGTGGATAAAGGCGGTAACGATTTTTATAAATCGGACATCATCTCTATCGCGTGCGCTGAGATACGGTCGAACGCTTTCTTTTTCGACCTGGGAGGAGGGGATGATGAATATGTTGCGGGAGCGGGATCAGTAAGCCTGGGAGCGGTTGATTTCAGGGACTATGATACACCTCATCCTTTGAGTCCGTTCTATGAATACTCGAATTCGATCGGCTTGTTCATCGACGATGGCGGGGAGGATGCGTACAGCGAATGGACCCGTCCGAAAGAAGAAGGTGAGTTTGTCGAGGGAGCAGACACGATGGATCCGAGTGAGAGATGGGTGAATAACCAATGGCTGGAGTGGTTTACAGAGGAAGATGAGCACTATGGGTACAATAATTATGGAATTTTCTGGGACCTGGAAGCGGGAGAGGACGGGATCATCCCCGATGTGACCTGGCTGGATCCGGAACCGGTAGAGGAAGAGGTGGACGGGGAAGGATAAAAATTGCGAATCAGGAGATCTGCACTCCTGATAAATTCTGACTGATTGCACAAAGTTATTATAATTTTAGAGTTGGAAATTTAATTCGTGGTACCAGGCATGTGAGTCCTCTCTTTTTAATTATTAAATTGTTAATGAACTCATCTCCGGATGATTTCCCGTTAAGCGCCAACGCTCCGGAAGCTTTCAGTGTGGTTGCAGCTCCGACACTGAATACGCTCTATTACAACTCGGAAACCGGGTCAGGCGGCGGCGTCCTGGAAATAAAGATAAATGTACATGACTGGCAGGGGCTTGCCGGTGGAGATATGGCTGGACAGGTTAATTCGGTAATGGTTTATTCACCTGGCCTTTTCGATGGAGGGATCGAAGCTGATTTTCTGGAGGAGACGCCAACTAAGGCATCGTATACAGCCGACCTGACAGGCACGGCTATACCGGCATCAGCGGATAATGTCAGGATTTTTGTGCAAGTAGAATCGTCCGATGGAAATTACACGCAGAACGCTAGCCCGGCTCCCGACGAGCTGATAAGCGCATGGCAGGTTATCAGCCTGGAAATTCCCGATCCGGAATGTGCCGCTGATGACAACAACACCGTTTTTGAGTCAACAGTGATTGGATCGATGGATACCGTGATCGATTAGCTGTGCGGACCTGACGAACTCGCAGATTACTACACATTCGATGTTCCCCCGGCAAGTGTCGCGACCGGTAGCATCAGGGTGAACTTCCTTCCGGAACCGGCGACTGTAGCGTTTT